>JAXDQN010000165.1:0-5824 GCA_034667865.1 Gammaproteobacteria bacterium | reverse complement strand
CTTTCACCCCCGTCAGCAGATCCTGGACTTGGGGTTTGTTGCCGAGCACGGTGTCGAGCGAGGTTTGGTAGCTGCGCTTCAATATATCGCCCACCAAGGCGTAGGACACCCGTTGCAAGGTGCCGCGCTGCTGGCCGGCGGTGTTGGACCATCCGGCACGGGTCAAGTCGACCATGGACTGAGCGTTGGGGTCGCTGGAGGAGCCAAAGTTGGAGCTGGCGCCGAAGCCAGGCCCGGAATTGAAGCCGGGACTTGAATTGAAGCTCAGGCCCGAGCTGCTGGAACTCGAACTGGAGCTGGAGTTCGCACCCAGTCCGGAAGAGGTAGCCGTCACCGTGCCGGCGCCGGGAGTGCCGCGCAGCGCAGGCAGCCGGCTCTGGCCCAGCGTGTCGCGCACCGGATGCGGCGACATTTGCGCGAAGTCCGCCACGATCATGCGCATGCCGAATTCGATTTCCCGCGAGCGCTTCAACGACTCTTGGGTGCGCTGCGCCGAGATGCGCGCCGCGCGATAAGTTGAATACCCGAGTGCCGCCATGATGGACAGGATCAACAAGGCAACCACGATTTCAATCAGGGTGAAACCTGAGGGGCTGCGATGCGAATGGGAGCGGCGACGCGGCATTAGTTGCTTGGCGGCAGGGTCTGCGGCGGCGGCGTAACGGGCGGCGAGGTGGGCAAGTTGGGCGTGATGCCTGGCGTAGTGCCGGGCGTAGTGCCAGGGGGGATGGGCCCTGCCGGCCCCGTCGGCAGCAGGGTCGCGCCCGACGTCCAATCGGTGTTGTTGGATGTGCCCTTGACGCTGGTGGCGGTGCCGGTAAAGCCCACCGATTCCACCAGAGGATTGCCCTTGGTCTTGGCATCGCCGAGATAGACGCGCACCACCACGCGTTTCATGGTGGCGACGGTGGTGTCGAAGTAGCGCGTGTCGTAGTGCCATTTTCGATTGCCAAAGTCGATCTCTCCCGTGTCGGTGTTCTGGCCGAATTGGGTGGTGTTCAAACGCACCTCGGTGATGCGGTTCAGCGCTATCCACTGGGCCAGAGTTTTATCGCGCAAATACCCGCTGGTCCGTGCCGTGCCGCTCACTGCGACCATTAATGCGGCCAGCGCAATCGCCACGATTATCAGCGCCACCAACACCTCGACCAGTGTAAAGCCCCGTTCCCGCCTCACGTGCGTTTTTCCACGTAATCGGTGCCGTTACGGCTGATTTTGCCTAGCGCGTCGCCATCCACCGAGGCGTGCGCGCGGGTCGCATCGCGCTGCAATGTCAGCCGAAATGGCGTTCCTTCGCCGCTGGCGGCGATCGCCACTTGCGGCGGGGTCGGCGCCTGGTCGCTGGCGAGATTGCGATCGACGGGCTTTATCACCACGGCTTGCGAATCGAGCATCAATTGGAAGCTCACGCCCTTGGGCAGATCGCGTTTGCGAAATTCATGCTCTTGATCGAACGGCATCCAGCGATCGGTGCGCGTGTCGTAGACCACGAATTGATAGGCGGTGGGTTCGATGCGCAGTCCAAAGTCGCGGCCTTCGAGCAATGCGCGCTCGTGCAGCAAGCCTACCAACCCTTCGATGCGCCGGCTCTCTTCATCGAGTTGACTGTCGCGGCCGGTGGAGTTGACCGACAGCACGGTGAGCGAAATCACCACGGCCATGATGACCACCACGACCAGGATCTCGACCAGTGTGAAGCCTTTGCTGCGCATCGCGGCGCTAGCCATTCGACGGCTATTTCTGCTCGATCGTGGTATTGCTGATGTCGGCATCGGGCCCGGTGCCGCCCGGTTTGCCGTCGCGTCCGTAGGTGACGACGTCGTAGTCGCGGCCGTCCGCGCCCGGACTCGCGTATAGATACTGTTGATTCCAAGGATCCTTGGGAAGGGTCTGCAAGTAGCCGTGCGCGGGATAATTGGTGATGGTCGGATCATTCGGCTGTTTCACCAATGCCTGCAATCCTTGCTCGGTGGTCGGGTATTTAAAGTTGTCCAGACGGTACAAATCCAAGGCTGTACCGATGGCGCGAATGTCGGCCTGTGCGCGGGTTACGCGGGCCTGATCGACCTTATCCAGAATATTTGGCACCACGAGCGCGCCAAGCACTGCCAGAATGACCACGACGACCATGATCTCGATGAGAGTGAATCCGCTTTGGCGATTACGCATAGTGCCCTCGAAAATTCCATGAATGATACCAAAATAGGCTATTGATGCCCCTCGCCGCCGCAAATCGTTTGGCGCAGCTCGGCGCGGCACTCCAGTGGGATCGCGGCCGATGGATTTGGTTGCTATTGATTTTGCTGATCATGGGGGCGGTGTTGGGTCTTGGCGACAACGTCAGCGCCTTATTGCGCTATGACCGCAGTGCAATCGCCGCCGGCGGCTGGTGGCGTCTGTTGACAGCCCACATCGTGCACCTCGACGCGCATCATCTGGCGCTCAACGCACTGGGCCTGGTGCTGGTGTGGTCGCTGTTTGCCCAGGATTACGCCGTTGATGAATGGTGCGCCATCGTGCTCGGCGGTGCGCTGGCCATCAGTTGCGGATTGTGGTGGTTGAGCCCGCGAGTGGTCTGGTATGTGGGCGCATCCGGCGTACTGCATTCGGTGATGGCGGCCGGTGCAGCCAAGCACTGGGCTGAGCGCAGTTGGGATCGATGGATTCTGCTGATCGGCCTGGGCCTCAAGCTGTCATGGGAACAGTGGGGTGGCCACGCCCAACCCCTGGTGGTCGTCGATGCACATTTGTATGGCGCGCTGTGGGGATTTGCGTTAGGTACTGCGCTGTCGTGGCGGATGGCTATAATTCGCCAATTTGCGCGGGGCCGTTCGCGCCTCTGAAGGAATTACATGTCGCTTGCTTTCGTGTTTCCCGGCCAGGCCTCCCAGTCCGTCGGCATGATGAGCGAATTGGCGAAGACCTCGCCGATCATCACTGCGACCTTCGCCGAGGCCGGCGAGGTCTTGGGCTACGACCTGTGGCAACGATGCCAGGAAGGTCCGGCGGAGCTGTTGAATGCCACCGAATGCACCCAGCCGGCGATGTTGACCGCGGGTGTCGCGACTTACCGATTATGGCGCGAACGTGGCGGTGCGCTGCCCGCCATGATGGCCGGCCACAGCCTGGGCGAATTCAGTGCCCTGGTGGCGGCCGGCTACATGAATTTTAAAGACGCGGTCGGACTCGTGCGATACCGCGGCGAATCCATGCAGTCGGCGGTACCGCAGGGGCAGGGCGCAATGGCCGCGATTCTAGGCTTGGAAGACGCGGACGTCGAAGCCGCTTGTGCCGAAGCGGCGCAAGGTGAGGTCGTCGAGGCGGTGAATTTCAATGCACCGGGACAGGTGGTCATCGCGGGGCTGAACGCCGCCGTCGCACGCGCCATCGAGATCGCCACCGCCAAGGGAGCACGCCGCGCCATGGCCTTGCCGATGAGCGTGCCGGCGCACAGTTCCTTGATGCAGCCGGCGGCCGAGAAATTGCGCTTGCGACTCGAAGCCATGCGCATTGCGGAGCGCGGTGAGACGGCCGTTTATGGCGTGGATGTGAAGCTGCACAGCAGCGCCGCCGGTGTGCGTTCAGGCTTGGTGCGCCAATTGTCCACGCCGGTGTTTTGGGCCGCGACGGTGCGCACCATGATCGCCTCCGGCGCAACCCAAATCATCGAATGCGGTCCGGGCAAAGTGCTGACGTCGCTGAATCGGCGCATCGATAAGAATCGCGAACTGAAAATGCTGGCGCTCGAGGATCCCGCGTCCCTCGATGAGGCGCTGGCGCTGGCAGGAGGTTGATGGTGAAAGGCAAGATCGCGTTGGTGACGGGCGCTTCGCGCGGTATCGGAGCGGCGATTGCACAGCGGCTCGGCGCCGACGGCGCGCGGGTGATCGGCACGGCGACCACCGCCGACGGGGCTGCCCGCATCGGCGCACAGCTGGCGGCGCACGGCGGACGCGGCGCCGTGCTGGATGTGGCCAGCCAGGAATCCATCGATGCCCTGATGGCGGACATCGAGGCACGCGAGGGCGCCATCGGCATCCTCTGCAACAATGCCGGCATCACCCGCGACACGCTGCTGTTGCGCATGAAGCAGGACGACTGGGACGCGGTGCTGCAAACCAATCTGGCTTCGGTATTTCGCCTATCGAAGGCGGTGCTGCGCGGCATGATGAAGGCACGCGAAGGGCGCATCATCAGCATTACCTCCGTGGTGGCATTGACCGGCAATCCAGGTCAGGGCAACTATGCCGCTGCCAAGGCCGGGATCATCGGTTTTACCAAGTCCTTGGCGCGCGAAGTCGGCTCGCGGGGCATTACGGTGAATTGCGTGGCGCCTGGGTTCATCGACACCGATATGACCCGCAGCCTGAATGATGCGCAGCGCGAAACCATCAATGGGCAGATTCCGCTGGGAAGATTGGGCCAGCCGGCCGATATTGCCGC
Source organism: Gammaproteobacteria bacterium (assembly GCA_034667865.1). Classification (GTDB taxonomy): domain Bacteria; phylum Pseudomonadota; class Gammaproteobacteria; order Steroidobacterales; family Steroidobacteraceae; genus Bog-1198. Next base: position 1,381 of record JAXDQN010000165.1, on the reverse strand, counting down.
GGCGGTGGCTTTTTTGAGTTCGGACGGCGGCGCATATATTACCGGCGAAACCCTGCACGTTAACGGCGGAATGTACATGGCATGACCCTCACCACGGCGGGTTTGTCAAGGGTTAGTCGGTCTTGGCAAAACCAAATGTGCGTTCTGGGTAGCCGTCCTCGTCCGGTTCACATAAAATACGCGCCCGGTCGATTCCGGCTGGCCGCCGGCCTGTTGAGAAATCGCGTAAGTAGTAATTCTTCAAAGGACACCATAACGATGAGTACGGTTGAGCAGCAGGTAAAAAAGATTGTGGCCGAACAGTTGGGCGTCAAGGAAGAAGAAGTCACCAATGATGCCTCGTTCGTCGATGATCTCGGCGCCGACTCGCTAGACACGGTGGAATTGGTGATGGCGCTCGAGGAAGAGTTCGAAACTGAAATTCCCGATGAAGACGCCGAGAAGATCACCACGGTTCAGCAGGCGATTGATTACATCAATTCGCATAAAGGCAAGGCCTAGGGCTGCGGGCGGCCGGCCCCCGATGCGGGACGGACGACGCTCGCTATGAGCAAACGACGCGTCGTTATCACGGGTCTTGGCATCGTCTCGCCGGTGGGCAATGACGTGGCCACCGCTTGGGCTTCGATACTGGCAGGCCGCAGCGGCATCGCCAAAGTCGAACGCTTCGACACGAGCAACTTTCCCACGAAATTCGGCGGCGAAATCCGTGCGCTGAACTTGGAATCCTACATGAGCGCCAAGGAAGCGCGCCGCATGGATGCCTTCATGCAGTACGGCGTGGTGGCCGGCACGCAGGCGATGCGCGATTCAGGACTGGAAGTCACCGAGGCCAATTCCGAGCGCATCGGCATCATGATGGGGTCGGGAATGGGCGGCCTCGAATCCATCGAAGAGGCTTACGACCGCTACAAAGACACCAATTCACCGAAAAGAGTCTCGCCGTTCTTCATCCCCGCCAGCATCATCAATTTGGTGGGCGGTCATTTGTCGATCAACTTCAAAATCACCGGCCCGAATCTGGCCGTGGCCACCGCCTGCACCACCTCGACGCATGCTCTGGGGCTGGCGATGCGATTGATTCAGTACGGCGAGGTCGACGCCATGATCGCGGGCGGCTCGGAAATGGCCACCTGCGTCACCGGCATGAGTGGTTTCGCACAGGCGAAAGCGCTGTCGCAGCGCAACGACGACCCGCAAGCCGCGAGTCGCCCATGGGATAAGGACCGCGACGGCTTCGTCATGGGCGATGGCGCCGGCGCGATGGTGCTGGAAGACTACGAACACGCCAAGGCGCGCGGCGCCAATATCTACGCGGAAATCGTCGGCTTCGGCATGAGCGGCGACGCCTTCCATGTGACGGCTCCGCCGGAGGACGGCG
>JAXDQN010000164.1:0-3774 GCA_034667865.1 Gammaproteobacteria bacterium | reverse complement strand
AAATTCCAGGGTCGCGGTCTTGCCCAGAATCTTTTTGACTTCGGCCGAATTCTGCAATCCCGGCAACTGAATCGCGATTCGATCCACGCCTTCCTGTGCCACCTGCGGCTCCGACACCGCGAGCTCCGGACTGTTGAGACGATTGCGCAACACCGTGATGTTTTGCTGGATGGCGTCGGTCTGACGTTGCCGGATGTCCTGCGGCGTCAGCGCCAATTCCACCGTGGGATTGCCGTCGGAGGTCACATCGGCGAAAACCAGGTTGCGGTTGTCGGTGACGAGCGCAGCCCGGCCCTTGGCGAAGGTATCGGCGTCGCGAAAAATGACGCGGATGCGATTCGCCGCATAGTCCACTTTGACGTCCAGGTAGGCGACGCGCGCGCTGCGCAGTGTGGCGCGAAAATCCTGCTCATGGCGATCGAGCAGCTGACGCACCGAGCCTTGCACATCGACCTGGTACACGAGGTAAACGCCGCCGCGAAGATCCAGTCCCAACTTGACCGGCGCCAGGCCGATACTGTGCATCCATGCCGGCACGCGCGATGCCTTCGACAAGGCAATCGTGTATTGGCCCGGATGCGCTTCTGCGATGACGTCGCGCGCTTTCAACTGGTCGCTGGTGCTGGTGAAGCGCAGCGTCAGGCGACCCTGCTCGAGGAATGATCCGTCGGGGCTGATGCCCTTGTCCTTCAGCAATTGTTCGACGGCTGAGCGGTCGGCATCGGTCACCAAGGCCCGATCGACGATCAGCTGCAGCGCATTCTCTTCGCCGAACAGGTTCGGCAGCGCCAGCAGCGCGCCGAGCAAGACCACCACGACGACGAGAGCGATCTTCCAGCGAGCGTAGGCGATCATGCGCTCTTGACCGTTCCCTTCGGCAACACCTGCGCGACCTGAAATTTCTGCAGCTTGATGTTCACGCCGGCGGCGATTTCCAGGGTCAAGTATTGCTCACCCACTTCGGTGACCTTGCCCAAGATCCCGCCGGTCGTCGTGACTTCATCGCCCTCGGCGATCTTGGACAACATGTCGCGCTGTTCCTTGGCTTTCTTGCTTTGCGGGCGGATCAGCAGGAAGTAAAACACCACCAGCAGCAGCGCCGGGAACAGCAATTGTTGCAGCGAGAAGCCGCCTCCGGCAGGCGCTCCGGCTGCTTGTGCGTATGCGGAATTTATGAAGAAATCCATAGTGTTACACTCTTATTTGGCGTCCGGCGCCTTCGCTAAGGCGGCGCAGTATACAGCACCTACTGCTGGGCGTAGAACTCCGCCGTGTAAGACTCGAGCCTGCCGGCCTCGATGGCCGCCCGGATCTCCGCCATCAATCGCTCATAAAAGAACAGGTTGTGAACCGTATTGAGGTGCGAGCCCAAGATCTCGCCGCACTTGTCCAAATGGCGCAAATAGCTGCGGCTGTAGTGGCGGCAGGTGTAGCACTCGCAACCGGACTCGATCGGCCCGGTGTCCTTTTGGTGGATGGCGTTGCGGATATTGACGACTCCGCTGCGGGTGAACAGATGCGCGTTGCGCGCATGCCGCGTCGGCATCACGCAGTCGAACATGTCGATGCCGCGCCGCACCGCCTCGAGGATATCAGCGGGCCGGCCAACCCCCATGAGATAGCGTGGTTTGGCGCGCGGCATATGCGGCATTAAAGCCTCCAGCACCTGTTCGCGCTCACCTTCAGTTTCGCCCACCGCCAATCCGCCCACCGCCAAGCCCGCGAATCCGATGTGCTCCAACGCCTCCAGCGACGCGAGCCGCAGAGCGCCATGGACCCCGCCTTGGACGATGCCGAACAGGGTGCCCGGCGGCTCGTCGCGGTAATACTCGCGAAAGCCGCGCTCCGCCCAACGCATCGACAGTTCCATGGATGCGCGCGCCGTTTCTTCGGTGGCGGGATAGGCCGTGCATTCGTCGAAACTCATGGCGATGTCCGAGCGCAGCACGCGCTGGATGCGCATGGATTCCTCCGGCGAAAGGAACACCTCGGCGCCGTCGATGGGCGAACGGAAACTCACGCCCTGTTCCGTCAGTTTGCGCATCTGCGCCAAGCTAAACACTTGGAATCCGCCCGAATCCGTCAGGATGGGCCGCTGCCAATGCATGAAGTCATGCAGTCCGCGATGCGCCTCGATCACCTCCAGTCCGGGGCGCAAGTACAGATGAAAGGTATTGCCGAGAATGATCTCGGCGCCGACCTGTTCGAGATCCTCCGGCGTCATGGCCTTCACCGTGCCATAGGTGCCCACCGGCATGAACGCCGGGGTTTGCACGCTGCCGCGCGCGAACTCCAAGCGTCCGCGCCGCGCCGCGCCGTCCTGCGCCAGGAGTTCAAATCGCATTCGGGCTGGGCGTCAAAAACATCGCATCACCGTAGCTGAAAAACCGGTAGCGCGCCTGCACGGCATGCGCGTACGCAGCCAGCAAGGTCTCGCGGCCGACGAAGGCCGAACACAGCATCAACAGTGTTGATGCCGGCAGGTGAAAGTTGGTGAGCAGCGCATCCACGGCACGAAATCGGTGGCCCGGCCGGATGAAAATACGCGTGATGCCGCGATACGGTTCGATCGTCGCCGCCTGCTGTGCGGCGGTTTCCAAGCTGCGAACCACGGTGGTGCCGACGGCGACCACGCGCCCGCCGGCAGCCCGCGTCTCGATGATTGCCTTGCAGGTGGCCTCGGATACTTCCAAATACTCGGCATGCATTCGATGTTTGTCGATCTGCGGGTCGCGGATCGGCGCGAAGGTGCCGGCGCCGACGTGCAAAGTCACGAAACAGTGCCGCACGCTTCGGGCCGCCAGTGCCTCGAACATGGCGGCGTCGAAATGCAGTCCCGCGGTCGGTGCTGCGATCGCGCCGAGGCTGCGCGAATACACGGTTTGATAGCGCTCCCGATCGCTGTCTTGCGCCGGGCGCTTGATATAGGGCGGCAGCGGGATTTCGCCATGCGTTTCGAAAAACGCCTTCAGGTCGCAGGAGAATTCCAAGCGGAATAAATCCTCCTCCCGTCCCAGCATGCGCGCCTCCTGGCCGCCCGCCAGTTGCACCCGTGCGCCCTCGCGCAGTCCCTTGCTGGCGCGCACGTGCGCCAGCGCCTGCCTGTCGCTCAAGGCCCTTTCCAGCAGAATTTCGACCCGGCCGCCCGATTCCTTGCTGCCGAACACCCGCGCCGGAATCACCCGGGTGTCGTTGAAAACCAGCAAATCCCGCGGTTCGAGCAGTTGCGGAAATTCGCGAAATTGCCGGTCTCGATAGGTCCCATCCCGGCCATCGAGCGTCAACAGCCGGCTGGCGGAGCGCTGTTCGGCCGGCGTTTGAGCAATGAGTTCCGCAGGCAGGTCGAAATTAAAATCTTGAAGCAGCATGGTCTTTTAGGATTCTACCAAGGGCGGCAATCGCATATACTGCGCGGTCTTGCGTGCCCGGATGGCGGAACTGGTAGACGCGCCGGACTCAAAATCCGGTCCTTTTGCGAGGGTGTGGGTTCGATTCCCTCTCCGGGCACCAGAATTTTTTTTCAATGGATCACTCTTGAATTTCTGCAGCAATTGCGGCTCACCGGTCGAATCGAAGATCCCCCCTGGGGATCATCTGCCGCGATTCGTATGCAACAGTTGCAATACGATTCACTACAAGAATCCGTTGTTGGTGCTCGGCTGCGTGCCCGAGTGGCAGGACAAAATTCTGTTGTGCAGGCGCGCCATCGAGCCGCGGCTTGGGTTCTGGACGGTGCCCGCCGGCTTTATGGAAAATGGCGAGACCATGCAGCAG
>JAXDQN010000163.1:0-3147 GCA_034667865.1 Gammaproteobacteria bacterium | reverse complement strand
CAGCGATTATTACACCGACAACCCGCTGTTCCCGTTGCGCGAAACCGAAGCGGTCATCGCCTTGGACTCGCTGCTGTTGGGCGGACCGACGCGTGATGTGAGCATTTTTGGCGTCGGCAATTCCGATCTCGAAGACACGGCGCGGGCGGCGGCGCTGCTGCAGGGTCGGGAAGCCCGGCCTGAACCGAACCCGCAGCGCGGCATTTACTTCGGCACCGACAGCTTCAGTTTTGCGCGCGCCGGCGTGCCGGTGCTGTACGTCCAGGGCGGCCTCGATAATTCAGCGCGTGGACCGGTGTGGGGGCAGGCGCAACTCGATGACTACCGGCAGCATCGTTATCTGCAACCGACCGATCAATACGCCGCCGATTGGGACGTGCGGGGCGCGATCTCGGATCTGGCCCTGTATTACGAAGTGGGTTTGCGCGTCACGCACGCGCGGCGCTTTCCGCGCTGGTACCCGAACAGTGAATTTCGGGTGACGCGCAGCCACGGGCACACGCCCGGCGACTAACGTCGGCCGATGCGAGTCCAGTTCTGTGTGCGGTCGAAGCTGCCCGAGGTGTTGTAAGGATCGGAGCCGCGGTCCTCATTGACCACTTTCAGTTTGCTCGTATCCAAGCCCAACGGTTCGGTGCTTTTCTTCGCCTTGCGCAGCTCGCGCACGCCGAAGCTGAAATTCGCATCGTCGTTTTTGGTCTGAGTCGTCATCTGCTGCTTTCCTCGTCGTCCATTCACAGGCCATGCTTTTGTTGTGATTTGGCCGTTGCGTGAATGTTCCCAAATTGCGACACCGAGAAGTTTGCGAGTTGACAAAATTGTGACGCAGATCAAACCGTGTCAGACATAAGATCGCGGCGATGAAACTTAATCCCGCGGATTCGAGTTGGCGCTGCGGGATTCTCTCAACCGCTGCGCGCCGCGGCTCCGGCAATCTGGCGATCGAAGGGAACCGATCGATTGCGGCCCCGGGTCTTGGCCGTGTAGAGAGCCTGATCTGCGGCCTTGATGAAATCCGAGTAGTGAGAGAACGGCGTTTCGGCGCAGTGCGTGGCGCAGCCGATCGATACGGTGACCTTGGTCTGATCCGAGCCGACCACGTGCCCGGTGTTGCGAAACGCCATGACGATGCGTTCGCAGATCTGGTGCGCCGTCTGCGCATCGGTGGCCGGCAGCACCACCACGAATTCCTCGCCGCCATAGCGGGCGATCATGTCGGATTCGCGGGTATTGCCGCGCAACAGCCGTGCGGTGGCTTGCAGCACCCGATCGCCTGCCTGGTTGCCGAAGCTGTCGTTCAGTTGTTTGAAATTGTCCAGGTCGACAAATGCCACGCTCAATGACCATTTGTGGCGGGTCGAGTTTTCGAATTCGCGCGCCAGGAATTGCTCCAAATAGGCGCGGTTATAGGCGCCGGTCAGGGAATCGCGCCGCACTTCCTCCTCGAGCTCCGCAGTGCGCGTCGAGGCGTTGTTGGCCGCCGCGCGCAGCGTATTGATCTCACGCAGCGCGTGCAGACTGCGCAGCATCAGCACTTCGCGTGCCTGCTCCAAAATCAGTTCCGGATGCTGCTTGGACAGAAGCTCGGCTTCGAAGATCGACTCGGTCTCCGGAATCATCGCGCCGATTGTGCCGAGCACTTGACCGAAGGCCATCTTGTCGAGCCCAAGGCTGCGCTCGGCGCACAGCGCGGTCTCCGCGAACTGGCGCTGCTCCGGTTCGAGCAGGAATAGATCGGCCACGGAACCGGACAGTGCCACGCAGCGATCGAAAATCTTGACCGGGTCGGCACTGTAGTCCAACTCCAAGTGATGACTCTGGGTAATTGCGCGATGCAATCGATCCGGTAGATTCCAAGTGTGCATCAGCCAGCCGCCAACCTGCGCATGGTCGGCCTGCAAGCGCTTCTTCTCGTGTTCGGCGAGCGCCGCATGATCGTGCTGCAGCGCCTCGGTGTCGCGATACAGATCCGGCACGGCCTGATCCAGTGCCAGCATGCCAACATCTTGCAGCAGGGCGGCCAGAAAGATTTCTTCCGCCAGCGACTGATGCATGACATCGCCGAGCGCGCGCGCGGCGGTGGCGGCGAGCAAGGCGCGACGCCAGTACAATTTGTAGTTCAAGCCATTGGATTTGCCGCTGCGTAGTCCCTTGACCAGCGAGAAGCTCAACGCCAGGGTGAGCGTGGCGTTCAATCCCAATACCACCAGGGCTTGGCGCAGGTTTTCGCTCTTGCGCCGCTGCGCGTACAGCGGCGAGTTGGCAATGCGCAGCACCTTGCTCGACAACGCCGAGTCCATGCTCAGGGCCTTGGCCACCTTGCCCATTTCAATTTCGGGATCTCGCGCCAGCTCGATGATGTGTGTCGCCACGCCGGGCGGGGACGGAAAATTCACCGTCAAGCGCAGATGGGCTTCGATCTCGGGATTCAACGCGGGCTCCACAGTCAATGCCGGACCAATGTCCGCTTATTGACAGTTAGCGTCCGCGTCCCACAAAACTTGAGCCGGCGGTTACTCGGGCTGGGCGCCGGCCCGCCACCAGGCACGCAGCAGCTTAAACAGCAGGTACAGGCCGTAAGGTCCCAGCACCACCACCCAGGCTGCGCTTGAACCGGCACCGATGCCGGCAAAGACGCTGGAGTACAGGTGGCCGAGGCTGGCGCCCTCGTAGCGTCCCAAGGCGGCCACGCCGCTGTAGAAGATTGCCAGGGGCATCAGGGCAAGCCCCAGGGCTAGACACGCGACGGCGGCGCCTAATTCGACCGCCCACGGCCGCTCCTCGGCGATCTCTGTGATGGAACTCAGCAATCTCATGGCAAGATTGTAAACCAATCCCGCCGAGCCGATTACGGCTGTAGAATCGACCGCATGCGCTCCTGGACTCCACAGACCTTGTACGACGCCAAACCCTGGGCGTTGATCGGCTTGGGCGCGCTGCTCGCCGTCGGCATGACGCTCTGGTCCTTATTGGCAGGCGCATGGGACGTATGGCGCGGACTTTTTTGCTTGATCGGTGCCGGGCTCGCCATTGCGGGGGGCGCGACGTTGCAGATGCGCCAGGATTATCGCGCCAAGAGTAAGTGGCGGCGAGACGGCGCGCCTTGATTCGCACCGCGGTGATCGGCGTCGGCTATCTTGGCCGCTT
>JAXDQN010000162.1:0-2858 GCA_034667865.1 Gammaproteobacteria bacterium | reverse complement strand
TTAATCAACGGACCGACCCGCTTGCCCAGGAAAATATATGAACTGGTTGCGGGTTTCAAGTAGACCGGAAAGGTTATCTGATCAGGAATGCATAGGATTCAGAAAATCCGGGAGTCGGCAAGGTGTGCGGTGCGATGTAGCAGCCTGATTCGCGAAGTGATCGGCATGATGCCAACGTGCACGATCACGGCGTTGCGCCGGCGAGATTGTGGCAAGCGAGCTGAGGGCCGCGATCAGCGGCGGCAGTAATGCCGCAGGTTGATCATCGTGTAAGCGAGTGTCTTGAATGCGTAGTGCACGTCACTGATGCGCTCAAAGCGCAGCAGCAGGCGGCGAAACGTATCTTCCCAGGCAAAGACGCGCTCGATGGTGCTGAAGCGCTCCTCGAAGATGGCTGGATCAAAGCGCTGCCTGCGGCCGCGCTTCGGTGTTTTGCGCCCACGCGGGTTCTCGGGGATGTTCGGGGTCATGCCGCGATTGAAGATCGCGCGGCGATTGGCCCGGCAGTCGTAGACGCCATCCAGACTGACGATCGCGCCTTTCAGGTCCATGCTGATGGCGCGCGCGATCTGGCCGAGCCGGGGTAGCGCGTCGCGCAGCAGGGGCGATTCGTTGCGGTTGCCCGGGGCCGTCACGAACGGCGCGATGATGTTGCAGTTGCGATCGCAGAAAGCCACCACCTTGCAACCCTTCAGATGCTTGTGTCCGCTGTAACCGAGGTTGTCGCCGCCTTTCTTCGCCGCCGTTGTCGTGCCGTCGCCGTGGATGACGGCCAGATCAAGCAACTGGTCGTCATGAAGCCGGTTGACCGAGCCCGCAAAGACCCGCTCGATGCTGCCATCGGTTTGCCAGCGCCGCATCATCCGGTAGATACGTGTGGGGTGGATTTCGGGCAGGCCTTTGTCATTGCTTTCGATCGGCAGCATCTTCCATTGGCAGCCCATGTACAGTATTCTCAGGATGTAGTTGAAGATCGTGCGCAACGGCAGCGTGGGTGGCGGTCCGCGTCGGCCGCGACTCAGGTGCGGCAAGACAAATTGCTCGAACTGCGCTTCGCTTAATTTCGCCGGAATCGCTTGCCAGCATGGGTTACCCGTCATTCGATGAGTCCAGAAATCCGAACTCTAACCGATCTGCCGTCGCCGATCTCAAATCCAGTCCTGGCGTGGCTCGCAGACAAATTCGATGACTTCCAAAAACCCGCAACCAGTTCTGGCAATAGCGTCGAACGTAGCGGGTGACTGATGCCGGAAGACTTCGCCTGCATCCAGGGCGGTGAAGGCAAAGATCGCAATGTTTCCCGTTCTCGGGTCGCGCCGCACGCGTGCGTGGCCCCAGCGAACTCAGCGCCTTGCCGCGCACCACCACCGACCAGAGTAGAAACCGTTCGAGCTCCTTGGTGTAGGCGCGCAAGGTCTGCGGCTGATCGCGATAGCGGTTCAGGTACGCGCGTACCGCGTCGAGATCATGCCGCGCCTGGATATAACAGAACGCGACCGAGCGGTTTTCACCCCGGTGTGGCCCATCCCCGCCGGACAGCGCATGCGGCACCGCCATCCGCTCGAGCGGCGCCAGCGTCAGTCGCACCGACGCACCGCCCAACTGCCCTGCTCCGCCCGCATCGACGTGATCGGAGCCAGCGGGTCGCACCTGGACGACTTCGGCGGCGACCAACGGATCACGCGCGCAGTTGCCATCATTGACATCGACATCCACACGGAGACCGAGCTGCGTTTCGTGACGGCGCAACCAGGCCACGATGATCGCCGCGCGTCCGGCGCCGATACGCGGGATCGAGCGCCACCAACTGCCGCCGCGCCGGTTGCAAAACGCGATCAGCTCGCCAATCGTCGCAATCCCCTCCCCTTTTAACCGGCTCGTCACGCGCGGGCGAAACCACCGGCCGATCGAGTGCGATGCGTGCGGCGACGCAGCCGCCAACGTCGCCGCTTCGGTGACCATCCGGAACGTCACCGCCGTGAGTTTCGGTTCACCGTGCTTGCGCACCGAGGCGCGCAAGTGGTCCGCGAGCGCGGGCGACCCCTGCTCGATCGCCACCTTGACCAGCCCGTCGAGCATCGTGCGAAGGTGCCGCTCCATCGCCGCGGGCGTCGCTGCAAAGCTGTCTTCGTCCGGATCGTAATAGGTGCGCGCGATGATCGCGGGCGCTACGCGCTGCACGTAGGCGCGCACGGCCGCGAGATCTTTCGCGGTGTAGCCGTAGCTGAGCGTGAGGACTTCACTCATGAGGGGCCACCCTTTCTTGGTGTCGGCTCGCCTGGCGGCGGTGGCCGGAACCCTGCGATCACGTCGTTGGCGTCGGCGAGGAACGCGTCAGGGAAGGCCAGCGTAATCTGCGTGAACGCGGCACGGGCGGCCGTGAGCATCACGGCGAGTTGGGTATCCGAGGCCGACTCGCCCCACAGCACGCGCTGCACGAAGGCGACGCCGCCGCGCCGGGCGATCAGGCGCAAGACATAGCCGAGCGACGCGTTGGTCAGCAGCTCCGCGCCATAGGTGTCGGCCAGTGCGGTGAGAACTGCCAGTTCGACCCGATCGGGGCGGTTGGCCACCCTTGGGCGACCCGTGGCACGGGCAATCGCGTCGTCGGCCAGGTCGTCGCCCATGAAGCGGCTCGCGGCGTCGAGTGCGCGTAAGCCCGTGGGCTCGCCGGCCCGGAACGCGGTGATCGCGGTGTCGAGCGCCAGCACGATCCGGGCGGTTTCCTGACGGGCGGGGCCGGACATGGGATTCGAGCCTCAAAAAATCGAGGCGTAAATGGGAATCATCGTATTTTAGCTTGCAAATGCAATCCCGATAATACGACTTAGAAGGCTATGTAAATAAGATTTTTAGAA
>JAXDQN010000161.1:0-4478 GCA_034667865.1 Gammaproteobacteria bacterium | reverse complement strand
GTTCGACGATTTCCGCGTGCGTCTGGCGCGCCAAGCGGCGCGGCGGCCGATCGCCGACGCTCGGCACCTCGATGGTCTCGTCAGGATTGGCCAGCTGCGACAACGCGCAGGCGTACTTGATCTTGATGTCTTCGGCGTACTGGGTCGGAGTGCGCATGGACACGGCAATGTCATTGGTGACTTGATCGCCGGCGATCGGAATCACCGCCGTGTGCCGGATCGCACCACCGCCGAACACCGCGATGTCCGTGGTGCCGCCGCCGATGTCCACCACGCACACGCCCAGGTCCTTTTCATCCTCTGTGAGCACGGCGTAACTCGAAGCCAGTTGCTCCAGCACGATGTCATCCACGGCCAGTCCGCAGCGCTGCACGCACTTGACGATGTTTTGCGCGGCGCTGTCGGCACCGGTGACGATGTGCACCTTGGCTTCCAGACGCACGCCGGACATGCCGATCGGGTCGCGGATGCCCTCCTGCGAATCGATGATGTATTCCTGCGGCAGCACGTGCAGGATCTTCTGATCGGCCGGGATGGCCACGGCCTTGGCCGCGTCGATCACGCGCTCGACATCGCCCTGCACCACTTCTTTGTCTTTGATCGCCACGATGCCGTGGGAGTTCAGACTGCGCACGTGGCTGCCGGCGATGCCGGCATACACCGAATGGATCTCGCAGCCCGCCATGAGCTCAGCCTCTTCGATCGCGCGCTGAATCGACTGCACCGTGGATTCGATGTTCACCACCACGCCTTTCTTTAACCCGCGCGAGGGGTGACTGCCGATACCGATGATCTCGAGCGCCCCGTCGGACTTTATTTCGCCGACGATGGCCACGACCTTGCTGGTCCCTATATCCAGGCCCACCAACAGATTTCGATCCGAACGCTTTGCCATGACTTTAAAAATTTCCTCTAAGCGTCGCTGTCGTCGGAACGCTTGGCCGGCACCGAAGCCGGCGTTCCCTGGTTGCGCCAACCGATCGCGAATCCGTTCGAGTAGCGCATGTCCACATAGTTGATCTCAGTGAGTCGATGCGAAATGACCTGCGAGGTGGTGCGAATGAAGCGATCGATGCGTTCGTCCACCTCGCGCCGGCCCAATCTCACGGTGACGCCGCAGTCCAAGTCCATTTCCCAGGCGCCGCGCTCATCGAGACGCAGCGCCGCGATGCGCAGGCCCGCCTCGAGCATGCGTCCCTGCGCCGACAGATAGCGCTGCGCCACCTGCGTTTCCGTGCCCTCGGGGCCGCTCAAGCGCGGCAGCTCGGGCGGCAAATGGGTGGTCACCCGGACGAACAGCTGGCCGCGCGTGTTGAGCAGCCCGGCATCGCCCCAGCGTGCCGCGGCGGTTTGCTCGGTGACCGTGACGTGCAGGCTGTTCGGCCAACGGCGCGCGATGCGCGCGTGATCCACCCAGGGCAGCGCTTCCACCGCGCGCTGAATGTCGTCGAGATCGGCCGACATGAAGCCCCGGTTGGCAAACGGCGCCACGGCCTTTTCGATCTGGCCGGGAGAGACGCGCTGAAAACTGCCGTCCATGGAAATCACCCGCACCGGGCGATCCAGCGACCAGGCCAGCGCGCTCACCGCCGCACCCAGTGCCAGCAGCAATGCAGCGCGGCGCAAATTGGTGCGCCAGTCCAGCAGGAAGCTCGGCCACTGCCATTTCGGCTGGTCTGCCTTGGACTTATTTTTGGCTTTGAATCGATTGCGGCGCATCAGCGATTTCAAGTTCATTTGCGCACCCTTGAGAAGCTGGTTTCAAGCACGCGCCACACCAGCTCTTCAAAGTCGATTCCCGCTTGTCGAGCCGCCATCGGCACCAAGCTGTGATCGGTCATTCCCGGCGTGGTATTGATCTCGATGAAATAGAATTTCTTGCTGGTGCGGTCGCGCATGAAGTCGACTCGCCCCCAACCGAAGCAATCGGTCACGTTGAAAGCCGCCAATGCGGCCGTCTGCAATTCGGCTTCCTCCGCGTCCGTCAGACCGCTGGGGCAGAAGTACTGCGTGTCATTGCGGAAATACTTGGCCTGATAATCGTAGAACTCGGTGGCGGGCAGGATGCGGATCGAGGGCAACGCGCGATCCTGCAGCACGCTCACCGTGTATTCGTCGCCGGAAACGAAGGCCTCGGCAAACACGATAGGATCGACGGCACTGGCTTCCGCATAGGCGCGCGGCAACTCTGCGGCGCTTTTTACCTTGCTCATGCCGACACTGGAACCTTGCGAGGCCGGTTTGATCATCATCGGCAGGCCGATGCGCTTCAGTGCCGGCTCTAGGTCGGCGCTGCTCGACAAAACCGCGTACTGCGGTGCGGTGTAACCGGCGCCGACCACCACGCGCTTGGTCTTGAGTTTGTCCATGGTCAGGGCAGAGGCCAGCACGCCGCTGCCGGTGTAAGGCACGCCCAGCCATTCGAGCGCGCCCTGCATCAAGCCATCCTCGCCGCCCGGGCCGTGCAATGCGTTCCAGGCGCGCGCAAAGCCTTCGCCGGCTAGGGCCGCCAACGGCTTTTCCTTCGGATCGAATCCATAGGCATCGACGCCGCGGCGCTTGAGCGCGGCCAGCACGGCGTTGCCGCTGAGCAGCGATATCTCACGTTCGGCCGAATCGCCGCCGAGCAGCACGGCCGTCTTGCCGAATTCCGCAGCGGCGGTCACGCGGCGGATGGCGCCTTGGTTGATGAGCAGGCTCATGCCGCCTCTCCCACGATGCGCACTTCGGTCACCAGTTGCACGCCGCTCGTCTTGGCAACCGCAGTTTGCACATGCTGTATCAGCGCTTCGATGTCGGCGGCACGCGCCTCGCCATGATTGATGATGAAATTGGCATGTTTCGCGGAGACCGAGGCATCGCCGATGCGAAAGCCTTTCAAACCCGCGCTCTCGATCAGCCGCGCGGCGTGATCGCCCGGCGGGTTGGTGAACACCGACCCACAACTCCACTCACCGATCGGCTGCGTCTCGCGCCGCTTCTCGAGCAGTTCGCGAATGCCCGCGTCATTGATGCCCGGCTTACGCTCGAAGTCCAGGCGCGCGCTGAGGAACCACTCGTTTTGCGGTCCCTTCACCGAGCGATAGCCGATTGCATAGTCGGCCGGCGTGCGTGTGTGGCGCGAGCCGCGCCGGTCCAGCACTTCCACATCGACCACGTGGCGCCAGGTTTCGCCGCCGAAAGCCCCTGCGTTCATCGCCAACGCGCCGCCCAGCGTGCCCGGGATGCCGGCAAAGAATTCTGCGGGACCTAGACCCCATTTCACGCATTGACGCGCGATGCGCGCACACGGCACGCCGGCCTCTGCACGGATGCGAGTGGCGCTTTGCCGCTCCAGCCCATCCAACGCGCCTTGCGTTGACACCACGGCGCCGCGAATGCCGCCGTCGCGGACCAGCAGATTGCTGCCGAGCCCGATCCACATCAAGGGCACCTCCGCGGGCAGCTGCCGCACGAATGAAGCCAGATCCATGGAATCGCGCGGCGCGAAGAAAATATCCGCAGGGCCGCCCGCATGCCAGGAGGTGTGCTTGGACATGGGAACATCGTGCAGCACCCGCGTGGCGAATTCGGGCGCGAGATCCACGGAGCGTTGCGCACTCATGCCGCAGCTCCCGAGAATCGGGATTTAAGATCTTGGGCGACCGCGCCGATATTACCGGCACCCATGGTTAAGACCACATCGCCATCATGCAGCAGGCCCCGCAGCGAATCGGCGAGGCTCTCCACGTGTTCGACGAATACCGGCTCGACATGGCCACGCGTGCGCACTGCGCGACAGATGGCGCGCCCATCGGCGCCCGCGATCGGCGTTTCTCCGGCCGCGTACACTTCGGTGACCAGCAGCACATCGCATTCGCCCAGTACCCGGCCGAAGTCATCCAACAGATCGCGCGTGCGTGTGTAGCGATGCGGCTGAAAGGCCAGCACCAAGCGCCGGGTCGGCCAACCTTGCCGCACGGCATCGAGCGTGGCGGCGACCTCGGTCGGATGATGCCCATAGTCATCGACGATCAACGCGCGCCCGCCTGGCCATTGAATCTCACCGAGCTGCTGCAGCCGCCGATCGATTCCCTGGAAATTGGCCAGCGCGCGCTGGATGGCGGCGTCCGGGATTTCGAGCTCGGTGGCGACTGCCACGGCAGCCAGGGAATTCAGCACGTTGTGGCGACCGGGCAGATTGATGGTGATGCTGATCGTGGAGTGGCCCTTGCGCACGGCGTCGTACTTGGATTGCAATCCCAGGCGCTGCACCTCGACCGCGCGAATATCGGCGGTCTCGCCGAATCCGTAGGTGGCATAGGGTCGCGCCACCGCTTCCAACATGCTTCGCACATGCTCATCATCGGCGCACAGCACAGCCAGTCCGTAGAACGGCAGGTTGTGCAGAAAATCGATGAAGCTTTGCTTCAGCCGCGCAAAGTCGCCCTCGTGGGTCGCCAGGTGATCGTTGTCGATATTGGTGACGATGGCGATCA
>JAXDQN010000160.1:0-2529 GCA_034667865.1 Gammaproteobacteria bacterium | reverse complement strand
CCGCACCTATCGTATGGGGCGAGCCCGGCTCCAATGCGCAGCATTCGTTTTTCCAAATGCTCCATCAGGGGACTTTGACTCAGGCGTTGGATTTCATCGCGCCATTGCGGGGTTCTTGGGGCGGTACGGAGGGTCAGGATCTGGCGCTCAAAAACTGCTTCGCGCAATCGCAGGCCTTCGCCTTCGGCTATCCCTTGGCGGATGTTGAGGCGGACATGCGTAAAGCCGGCGCCAGCGCCGCGGAGATCACGCGGCTGGCAGTGCATAAAGTGCATGAGGGAAATCGGCCGAGTTCGCTGCTGAGGTCTCCGCAAACCACCGCGCGCACGCTGGGCGGCCTGCTGGCGATTTACGAGCATAGCGTGTTCGTGCAGGGAAGTATTTGGGGAATTAATTCCTTCGATCAGTTCGGCGTGGAGTTGGGTAAGAAGTTGGCGGTGGGTATCGATATTACCGGGCACACGCCGCCGCAGGGGCATGGGGCTGCCGGATTAGCGGCGCTGATCAGCTATGTCGGGGAGCATCGCTAGTGGCGACGTCGCGCAAAGGCATCATTTTGGCGGGCGGCGCCGGGACTCGGTTGCATCCCATCACCTTGTCGTTGAGCAAGCAGCTCTTGCCGGTCTACGACAAGCCGATGATCTACTATCCGTTGGCGGCGCTGATGTCCGCCGGAATTCGCGAGTTTTTGATCATCACGACGCCGCGAGATCAGGCATCGTTTCGGGACCTGTTGGGCAGCGGCCGGCAATGGGGCATTTCCTTCGACTACGTGGTGCAAGACCAGCCGAACGGCATCGCCCAAGCGTTGGTACTGGCAGAGAAGTTCTTAGCCGGCGCGCCTTCCGCCCTGATTTTGGGCGACAATATTTTTTATGGCGCCAACCTTACAGCGCTGCTGCTGTCTGCGGCAGGGCGTGAAAAAGGCGCAACGGTTTTCGGTTATTACGTTCAAGATCCCGAGCGCTATGGCGTCGTGGAGTTCGACGCGAACGGCAAGGTCACCGATCTACTGGAGAAGCCGCAGCGGCCACCCTCGAACTATGCCGTCACCGGTATTTATTTTTACGATGAACGGGCGCCTGCGCTGGCGAAGGCATTAAAGCCCTCGCCACGCGGGGAGTTGGAAATCACGGATCTGAACCGAGCCTATCTCAAGATGGGCGATCTGCATCTGGAACGGCTTGGTCGCGGGACGGCGTGGCTAGATACCGGCACCCACAACTCGCTGCTCGACGCCGGCGTGTTCGTCCGGATTATCGAGGAGCGTCAGGGTCTCAAAGTCGCCTGCGTGGAAGAGATTGCGTGGCGCTCGGGATTCATTGATGCCGAACAACTGGTCAAACTCGCCAAACCATTGGAGAAGAGCGGCTACGGGGAATACCTGGTGCGAATAGTCAAGGAACACGGCCAGCCTTAGTGCGCCGCCAGATATGAAATTCATTGCCACGCCGCTGCAGGACGTAATGCTCATCGAGCCGCAAGTATTCGGCGACGCGCGCGGGTTTTTCTTGGAATCGTGGCAGGAAAAGAAGTTCGCGGAAGCCGGCATTAACGCGAAATTCGTGCAGGACAATCACAGCCGTTCCAGTCAATGGACCCTGCGCGGTCTGCATTTTCAAACTCAACATACGCAAGGCAAGCTGGTGCGGGTCACCAGCGGTAGCGTGTTTGATGTGATGGTGGATCTGCGTCGAAGTTCAGCCAGTTTCGGCAAGTGGTGGGGTGTCGAACTGTCGGCAGAAAATCACCGCATGCTATGGGTGCCTGAAGGCTTGGCCCATGGCATTTTGGTCACTTCGGAAAGCGCTGATTTTCTCTACAAATGCACCGACATTTATAGCCCGCCGGATGAGAGAACCTTGGCTTGGAATGATCCAAAGGTTGCCGTGCGCTGGCCTTTGCCGGCCGGCGTGACGCCAAAGCTCTCAGCGAAAGACGCAGTCGGACATTCGTTCGGGCAAATTGAGACGTTTCCGTGAAGGTTCTGGTGCTCGGCGGCGGGCAGGTTGCAACCGCCGTCATCAACGGGGCGCTTCGCCCGCACGAAATAGTCAGGCTTGGAAGGGAGAAATTAGACATTACGGACGGTGCCGGAGTCGCCGCATCGCTGGCTGACATCAGGCCACAATGGATCATCAACGCGGCAGCCTATACCGCCGTGGATCTGGCTGAAGATCAGACTGCACAGGCCGTTGCCGTCAATGACACCGCCGTGGGCACCTTGAGCCGGGCCGCGGCAAAGAATGGCAGCCGGCTGCTGCATCTCTCGACCGACTTCGTTTTCGACGGAGGCGCCAATCGCGCGTACACCGTCTCCGATCGAACCAATCCCTTGAGCGTGTACGGCAGCAGCAAGCTCGGCGGCGAGCGGCATGTGCTTGCGGGCGGTACGGGCATCGTGCTGCGCACGGCTTGGGTGTATGCGTCCTCCGGCAAGAATTTCGTCCTGACCATGCTGCGACTGATGCGGGAGAAGGAGCGGGTCAGTGTGGTGTGCGATCAGATCGGCACGCCGACCTGGGCTGG
>JAXDQN010000159.1:0-5395 GCA_034667865.1 Gammaproteobacteria bacterium | reverse complement strand
CGGTAATGATCCGCTCCGAGCGCTCCAATTCCAGAGCGCTCAAGGTAGCGTCCATGCGCGCCAATAGCTTCTCGCCCGCGGCGCTCTCGCCCAGCGCTTGCGCCACTTGCCGAGTGACGGCGCGGATCTCATCGAAGTTGCTGGCGGGAGGCACTTCCACCAGCGGCACGCCTAGTTGCTTCAGCACCTGGCGAGTTCCGGCCGTCGTGTACGTGCCGGCCAAGACCAGATCGGGTTTACTTGCCAGCACCTCCTCGGCGTACCCACGGTTCACGGCAATCGTCGCCGCTTCGCGCCAATGCACAGCATCGCTGGGGGAACGAGCCAAGAAGGTGAGCGAGGCGATTCGCTGTGGAGGCACCATATCCAGCAGCAATTGATCGGTGCATAGATTCAACGACATGACATGCTGCGGCGCTGCCGCCGCAACGCAAACGGACGCCGTGTACACGAGCGCCGTGCACACGGACGCCGCAACCATGATCGTCATGTAGCCCCGCGCTTTCAGAACTTGACCTTTACCCCGGCGAACGCGCCGATGCTGGGTTGCAGAAATCCGATCGGATCCTGGTAGCGGCGATCGAACAAGTTGTTGATGCGCGCGTACACCCCCAAATACTGATTCACATCGTAGTTGCCGGCAATGTTCACCGTCGTAAAAGCCGGTGCATTCAACGGTTCAAGGTTGGTGAAATCCCGGTTACCGTCCACCCATGTACCGGTGTACAGAATTGTGGCATCGAATGACAATTGACTGGTCGCATGCCAGGAGTTGCGCAGGCTTACTTTGTGTTTCGGCCGGCGCAGCAATACCGTGTTCAAGATGTCATCGAAAGCCTCGGTGTAGGTGTAGTCCAGGCGCGCGCTGTAGGCGCTGATCGGCTGATACGCAATGAAGCTTTCGAGGCCGTCGCTGTGTGCCCGGCCAACATTGACCAAGGTGGTGAAATCGGCACTGCTGTCGATCAAGTTCTTGAAGTTGTTGCGAAAGTAGGTTGCGCCGAATTGCAGCGTGCTCGCAAACAGCGTCTGCTCGAATCCGAAGTCGTAGCCCAGACTGCTTTCCGGCCTCAAATCCGGGTTGGCGAAGAAGAACGGCGGAAAGCTTTGAAACAGATCCTCGAGCGTTGGGGCCTTGAATCCCGTGCCCAGGCTGGCTTTGAGTTTGGTGCCGGTCTCCTGAATCAAATATACCGGGGCGAGCCGGTAGGTCACCTTGCTGCCGAAACGGTCATTGACGTCGTAGCGCACACTCACCGTATCGAAAAACCGATCGCCGAAGCCGGACTGCAATTCCGCGTAGCCGGAACTAATGTCGATATCGGCCGAGATGGGCTGACTGATGGCATCGCGCTGATGCTCGGCCCCCAGAATCAAATGCTCCTGCGGCGCCAGTCGGATGTTCCCCTGCCAATCTACCTTCACCCGGCTACCAGCGTTTTCGCTCGGACCGTTATCCGGACTGAAGCCGGTGGTTTTTATATTGCTGTAAGCCACCCCGAACGTATGATCGAGCAGCCCGTCGAACGCCACATTGTGCGCAAACAGCCGGCTGTAGTACTGCGTCGTGTCGCTGGTGCTCTGGGTGGCATCGATGAAGGTATCCGGAAAATTGAATGTGTTGTCGCCGGTGTTGCGCAAGTGCGCATCGGTGTAACGGGCAACCAAGCCGATGTCCAAGTCGTCGGTGATGTCGAAACCCAATTTGGTCGAGGCGCTCAAATTGTCGTAGTAGTCATCGATGGGCTGCTCGCCGGGCTGCAGCAACTCAAGCGGCGTCACCGGCGTCTCTCCGGAATGCAAATGTTCGAGATTGGCGCTGTAGTGGAAGCGATCGGCCGAACCACTGACGCTCACCGCCTGGTTAAAGGTATCGAATGAACCGCCTTCCACGCTGGCGGTGAATTGCGCCGGTCCATTGCCCGACTTGGTGATCACGTTGATCACACCGCCGATGGCATCGGAGCCATACAGTCCGCTTTGCGGTCCGCGCAGGACTTCGATCTTGGCAATGTCCGGGGTCAGAAACTGACTGGGGTCGAATGCGGCATTGGCATTGCTGGGATCGCTGACGTCAATTCCATCAACCAATACTTTCACGTGGTTCGAGTTGGTGCCGCGCATGAAAAGCGAGGTCTGTCCACCAACGCCGCCGGTCTGGACCACGTTTAATCCCGGCACCAATTTCAGAACATCCGGAAGGGTTGGCGTTTGCATCGCCGCGATATCATCCGCCGTGATGACTGTGACACTGCTGGCCACCTGCGATTCGGGGGTGGGGATGCGGGTGGCCGTGACGACCACGGCGTCGGGGCCAGCTTGCTCGGCGGCGCTCACTGCCGACATAGCGCCGGCTATGGAAAAAAAGAACGCGAGGACTATAAATCTGCGCACGAGGTTCTCCTGATTGGGATTCAGGAGCCGGCGCGCGAAAGCGCAAGGTATGTCTATCTTTGAGGTTCAACCAAGGCTCCGCGACGACGACTCCAACACTGTCGTCGCGACGGTTTCCCTCGCAGTTATCAGCGCACCCCGGCCGGTAACAGGACGACGGCGCGAGGCGGGTTTCCTGGCTTCCGGGTCATCGCTTGCATCCGCCTTCCCGAGGCTTGCGCCTCAGTGGACCAATGGACGTTTGCTATCCGGCTACAGTTGCGGGGGCAGCCGCGGGTTTTTTGCACCGCGTTCCAATTCAAATCCCTTGCGGGAACCTTGCGCGTACCGAAATCATACCCGCTATGGGCATAGCGGTTTTTACTTTTTCAGCTGCGCCGCGTGATGGCGCAAGTGATCGGCCATGAAAGTCTGGATAAAGTAATACCCATGATCGTAGCCCGGCTGCATGCGCAAGGTGAGCTTTTGACCGGACTTCACGGCCGCCGCCTGGAATTTCTCCGGCAGCAGCTGCTGGTCCTTCAAAAATTGATCTGCATCGCCTTGATCGATGAGCATGGGTCCTGAAAACGGGCGTTTAACCACCAGCTCGGTCGCATCGTAGTCGCGCCAGGAGGTTGGAACGCTGCCGAGGTAGCCGCCAAAGGCCTTTTTGCCCCAGGGACATTGCATGGGCGCCGCAATCGGCGCGAACGCCGATACCGACTTGTATAGGTTCGGATTGCGCAACGCCATGACCAACGCGCCATGGCCGCCCATCGAATGGCCGAAGATGCCGGTCGCATCCGCCAGCGCCGGCAGCTGTGCGTTCACGAGCTCGCGCAGTTCGCGAGTGACGTAGCTGTACATGCGGTAGTTGCTGGACCACGGCGCCTGCGTCGCATCGACGTAGAAGCCGGCCGCGATTCCAAAATCCCAACTATCCGCATCGCCGGGAATTCGCGGTTCACGCGGGCTGGTATCCGGCGTGATCAACATGATGCCAAGTTCTGCGGCCACCTGCTGCGCATGCGCCTTGATCGCAAATGTGTCCTCCGTGCAGGTGAGCCCGGCCAGGTAATACAGCACCGGCACCTTCTGTTTCGCCGCCTGCGGCGGCACGAAGGCGCCAAACTTCATCGGTCCGCGAACTTCGCCGGACTCGTGCTTATAGATTCTTTGTTCGCCACCGAAGCAAACGTTCTTCGACACCAAGCTGATGTCGGCCATCAAAACACCACGACGCTGCGAATGGATTCGCCGGAGTGCATCAGATCGAACGCCCTATTGATGTCATTCAGCGGCATCTGGTGCGTGATCAAATCATCGATGTTGATCTTGCCGTCCATGTACCAATCGACGATTTGCGGCACTTCGGTGCGGCCGCGCACGCCGCCGAACGCCGTGCCCTTCCACACCCGACCGGTGACCAGCTGGAACGGCCGCGTGGAGATTTCTTTTCCGGCGCCCGCGACGCCGATAATCACCGAGACGCCCCAGCCGCGATGCGTGCATTCCAATGCCTGGCGCATCAGGTCGACATTGCCGATGCACTCGAAGCTGTAATCCGCGCCGCCATCGGTGAGCGCCACCAAGTGCGCCACCAGATCGCCGCCCACTTCCTTCGGATTCACAAAATGCGTCAGGCCGAATTTTTCCGCCAGCGGCTTGCGCGCGGGATTCAAGTCCACACCGATGATTTTGTTGGCGCCGACCAGTCGAGCGCCTTGCACTACGTTCAGGCCGATGCCGCCCAAGCCGAACACCACTACATTGGCGCCCGACTCCACCTTGGCCGTGTGCGTCACCGCACCGATGCCCGTGGTTACGCCGCAGCCGATGTAGCACACTTTATCGAACGGCGCGTCCTCGCGGATCTTCGCCACGGCGATCTCCGGCATCACGGTGAAGTTCGAGAATGTCGAGCAGCCCATGTAGTGATGCACCAATTCCTTGCCCATGGAAAAGCGGCTCGTGCCGTCGGGCATCAAGCCCTTGCCTTGGGTGGCGCGAATCGCCGTGCATAAATTGGTCTTGTGGGAAGTGCAGGATTTACACTGGCGGCATTCCGGCGTGTACAGCGGAATGACATGGTCGCCTTTTTTTAGAGAGGTGACGCCGGGGCCGACGTCGACCACGATACCCGCGCCTTCATGGCCCAAAACCGCAGGAAACAGGCCCTCGGGATCGGCGCCCGAACGCGTGAATTCATCCGTATGACAAACGCCGGTAGCCTTGATTTCCACCAACACTTCGCCGGCCTTCGGGCCGTCCAAGTCGAGGGTCATGATTTCCAAGGGTTTACGGGCGGCGACGGCAACAGCAGCTTTGGTTTTCATATACGCTAGGCTAGAACAAGTGACGCCGAGTTGGAATACTTGACATGAACATTGAATTTTCACCGCTGGAAGCGCGGATCATCGGTTGCCTGATCGAAAAAGAGATCACCACGCCGGATCAGTATCCGCTCTCGCTGAACGCCCTTACCAACGCCTGCAACCAAAAGACCAATCGCGAGCCGGTGCTCGAATTGAGCGAGGCGCAGGTGCAGCAAACCGTTGATGCGCTGATGAAAAAATACATGGTGAGCGATAAATCCGCCGGTTACGGCGGCCGCGTCACCAAGTACAAGCATCGCTTTTGCAACACCGAATTCGGCTCGTTGAAATTCTCCAAGCAGGAATTAGGAATTCTCTGCGTGCTGCTGCTGCGCGGCCCCCAAACACCGGGGGAACTGCGCTCGCGCACCAATCGCTTATGCGAGTTCGCCGACGCCGAAGCAGTCGAGTCCGCCTTGAAACTGTTGATGAGCCGCGAAGACGGTCCTTTCATCGCGCGCCTGCCGCGCGCCGCGGGCGCGCGCGAATCGCGCTACGCGCATTTGTTTTCAGGAACCATCGAATCGGTCGAGGAGCCGGCAGAGTCCGAGGCGACGCCGGGCGCGCCCGGTACGCCCACCTTGGCTCAGCGTGTCGCGACGCTCGAGCAGCGGGTGGAAAACCTGAGCGCCGAGCTCGCCGCG
>JAXDQN010000158.1:0-2988 GCA_034667865.1 Gammaproteobacteria bacterium | reverse complement strand
CCGCCGACATTCTCAAAATGAGCATCGACGCCTTTGGGAGCCGCCGCCGCAATCAGCGCAGCCAGCGACTTCACATCGCTCGCGGTCTTGTAATCGACGCAGGCGTCGAATCCGAGCTCCTCGGTGACATAGCGGCACTTGTCGGCACCGCCGGCGATACCGACCACCCGCGCACCGGCGATGCGCGCCAACTGTCCGGCGACGCTGCCGACTGCACCGGCGGCGGCGCTCACCACCACGGTCTCGCCCGCTTTAGGTTCCATGATCTTGTTGATCCCATACCAGGCCGTCATGCCGGTCATGCCCACGACACCGAGATAGGCCGATATCGGAATCTGGCGCGTGTCGATCTTCATCAAGCCGCCGGCGCTACCGACACCGTACTCAGCCCAGCCGAGCATGCCGCGCACTTTGTCGCCGATTTTGAAGTCGGGGTGACGCGACTCAACCACCTCACCGACAGTGCCGCCTTGCATGGTCTCGTTGAGATTCTGCGGCGCGGCATAGGACTTTGCGTCGTTCATGCGACCGCGCATATACGGATCGAGCGACATGAAATGATTGCGCACCAACACCTCGCCCTCGCCGAGCGTGGGGATGGGGGCTTCATCCAGTTTGAAATTGTCCTCGCTGCACCAGCCACGGGGACGCGATGCCAGCACAATTCGCTTATAAGTCTTGGACATTATTCTGCCTTTTTTCTGAGGTACTTGAAGGTGCCCATCGCCTTGGCGATAAGCCTGTCATTGGCATCGCGAACTTCGCCATCGCAGAACGCCATGGTCGTGGAGCGGTGAAAAGCATGGCCGGCGGCAGTCAGGCGCGCGCCGGCCTTAGCGGGCTGCAAAAAACTGGTTTTCATTTCGACCGTCACCCCGCCGCCGGCGTCGGGATCGAGCGAGCGCCCCGCCACCGCCATCGCCACATCGAGCAAGGTCATGAGCACGCCGCCATGGGCGACCGCCCAACTGTTCAAGTGGCGCGGCTCGAGGTCGAGAGCGACGATCGCGCGGCCCTCCGCAGCACTGATGAACTCGATGCCGAGATCCGTAATGAAGGGAATGTTGAGTCGAAAGGCAGGCGACTGGGTCACGCGAAACCGTACTCCGCGATGCCCTTGCATGTCAATCTGTCACAATGAGCTCGAGATGATCGGAGCCGCCAGCATTTTACGTATCGTCACCACCTCGCTGGCGACCTTGCTGATCGGATTGCCTGCCGCCTGGGCGGTTCTCGCCCTGTGGTATCAGGCGCCGGGAAATCAGTTCGCCAAAGCCGTGATAGTGGTGGTTTGGATCGCATTCAGCGTCGGCATGATCCTGGCTCTATGGCATGGCCGCGCCGTGGTCGGAATGTCGGCGTTCGCGCTGGCATTCGCCATTCTGTTGTTCTGGTGGCATCGAATTCCGCCCACCAATGATCGCCCCTGGGCGGACGATGTCGCGCAGATGACTACAGGAAGCGTCGATGGTCATTTGGTCACCTTGAATAATGTCCGCAACTTCACCTGGCGCAGCAACACCGACTACACCCAGCGCTGGGAATCGCGCGTCTACGACCTGGAAAAACTACGCACGGTCGACATGATCATGTCCTATTGGAGCGGGCCGGCCATCGCGCACATGCTGATGTCGTTCGGATTTAGCGACGGTCAACATGTGGTTTTTTCGGTCGAAGTCCGTCGCCTCAAAACCGGCAGTTATTCGGAGCTGGGCGGTTTTTTCAAGCAATTCGAGCTCAGCATCATCGCGGCCGATGAGCGCGACGTGGTTCGCGTGCGCACCAATGTGCGCGGCGAGGATGACTATCTATATCGATTGCGCATGCCGCTGGAGGCCATGCGTTCCTTATTCGTGGGCTTCATCGGGGAGGCCAACAGCCTGGTGGATACGCCGCGCTTCTACAACACCGTCACGGGCAACTGCACCACGCTGGTCTATCACATGATGAAGCGCATCGTGGGCTACCTGCCGCTCAACTACCGCATCTTGTTGGACGGCTACTTGCCCGGTTACGTCTACCAAGTTGGCGGCATGGACCCCCGCTTCACGCTCGAGCAGCTGCGCGCCATGGGACGCATTACCGAACGCGCGCGACAGTCGGGAGACAGCGAGACCTTCTCGGCAGATATCCGCAAGGGAATCCCGCTAATCGAGCCTTAGTGCAGCGGGGTGAATCCGTAGTGCTGGAAGGCCGCATCGCCGGACGGTCCGCGCAAAAACGCCAGAAACTTCGCCGCTTGCGCCTTTGAGGTGTTGGTGAGCGCCACTGGGTAAATGATGGGTTTGTGGCTGTCCTTGGGAAAGGTGTCCAGGACCCGCACATCCTTGTCGATCAGTGCGTCTGTGGCATAAACGATTCCCATTGCCGCCTCGCCCCGATCGACGAAGGCCAGAGCCGAGCGCACGCTGTCGGCGCGCACGATCCGCGGCGCAATCTCGTTCCAGACACCCAAATGGGTGAGCGCCTCTTGTGCGTAGCGGCCCACCGGCACCGAATCCGGATCGCCCGTGGCCAGATGACCTTTCCCCAAGACGGCGGCTAATTTGAAGTGCGGCTCGATCTTCAGTTTTACCGTGCTGGCAGCGGGTGCGATGAGCACCAGTCGATTGCCGATTACATCGTGACGCGAGGTCGCCTGGATCAGCTGCTTGTTTTGCAGGTAGTCCATCCACTCCAAATCCGCCGAGAAAAACATGTCCGCGGGCGAACCGTTCTCAATCTGCCGGGCCAGCGTGGAACTGGCTGCGAACGAGAAGCGCACCGCGACGGAAGAGTCCTTGGTAAAGGCGTCTCCTAGTTCCTGCAACACATTGGTCAACGACGCAGCCGCGAACACCGTGATCGCCGGATTCGGCTCATCGGCGGCAGGCGCCGGCCGGTGCGCCGCCACTGCGCACAGCAGCAGCAATACGCCGAAGAATTTCTTCACGAACGCTACCTAGTTATGGGCAAGCACCGGAGCGCCACTATACAGCTCAGGAAAGG
>JAXDQN010000157.1:0-5871 GCA_034667865.1 Gammaproteobacteria bacterium | reverse complement strand
TGATCTTGCGGCGAGCCAAGCTCCGCCAGCACGCTGGCGACGAAATTCGGTTGGCGCAACTGTACTTCCGATACGTTCACGGCGACTCGCGGCACCACCAAACCCTGCGATTTCCAATTCTGCACATCGGCCACAGCTTGTATGAACACCCAGCGGCCGACCTCGACGATCATTCCTGACTCTTCCAACAGCGGCACGAATTCCAGCGGCGATATCAAGCCGTGCTCCGGGTCTTGCCAGCGGATCAGCGCCTCCAGGCCACGAACTTGCCGCGTCTTGATGTCGACTTTCATTTGATAGTGCAGCGTGAATTCCTTCTGCGCGACTGCGCGGCGCAGGCGGCTTTCCATATGGAGCCGGTGCGCGACTTGCGCATTCATCTCGGGCGAATAGAAAAGATAAGCTTCCGAGGCGTCCTTGGCGCGCTTCAACGCCTCTTCGGCATTGGTAAACAGCACTTCGGCCGTGTCCGCATCGGCCGGATACAGCGCGATACCGATCTTCACGGTGGTGCGCAATTCAATGTCATCGACGATCAGCGGCTCGGCGAATGAATCGACGATCCATTCATCGATCCAGCGCGCCATGCCCGAACCGGGAAGGTTGGGCACCACCACGGCGAAGCGATCGCCGCCGATGCGCGCCGGCGTCGCCGATTCGCTGATGGTACGACGCAAGCGATCAGCCATTTCCTTCAACACCTGATCGCCGGCATAGCGGCCGAGCGTGTCGTTGACCCGCTTGAATCGCTCCAGATCGATGATCATCACCGCCAGTTCGCGCCGCTCGGCGCGCGCGACGTTCAAGCCTTGCGCCAAACGATCGAAGAACAATTGGCGGTTGGCCAGACCGGTGAGTGTGTCGTAATACGATACGTAGGTGAGCTGTTCCTCTTTGCCGATATAGTCGAGCGCAAAGGAAATGTCGCCGGCGAGATCCTTGAGCAACTTCAGTTCTTCATAATCGAAAAATCCGGCTTCCGATGCGTACAGAACCAGTACGCCGACTGCGTTATCGTCGACGTTCAGGGGCATGGCCATCAACGAGCGGAAGCCGCGGACCAGTGCTGCGTTCTTGAATGCCGCGTTCGGATCGGCCTCGATGTCGTTGACCACCACCATTTTTTTCTGCTGCAAGGCGCGGCCCACGGAACCCGGGTCGACATCGCAATCGGCAAGCTCCAGGCTGATTTCGCTCAAGTAGCCCTGGTCGAAGCCCTCCCAGACCAACGGCGTCGCCTTCAAGGCACCCGGTTCCACGGTGCCGATCCAGGCCATTTTGAAGCCGCCCTGTTGAACTGCGATGCGGCAGGCTTCGCGGAACAACTCGCGTCGATCGCGCACGCGCACGATGGTGGAGTTGATGCCGGAGAGCACCGCCTGAATGCGGCTGAGACGCGCAATGCGTTCTTGCTGCAGGCGGCGCTGCGTGATGTCGCGGGCAACGCCACGGTAACCGATGACCAGTCCCTGCGAATCGAGCAGCGGCAGTGCGTTGTTGTCGAGCCAGCGAACGCCGCCCGCGGCATGCCGCAAATGCAGCACCAGGTCGCGCCAGCCGCGCTTTTCCGCGGCTCCTCGCCGCAGCAAATCGGCCACGACCTGCCGGGTATGGGGCGAGACGATGTCCAGGCAGTTTTTGCCGACCAAGTTTTCGGGCGCATAGCCGAGGATGGATTCCACTGCCGGACTGCAAAAGGTGTAGACGCCATCGGCGTCGATTTCCCAAATCCATTCCTGCGTGGCTTCGGCAATGGTGCGGAATCGCTCTTCGCTGGCGCGCAGGGCCCGTTCGGTGCTCATCCGCTCGGTGATGTCCTGGATCTGGTGGATGAAGTAGTGCGGCTCGCCCGAGTGCATCCAGACCAGTGAGGCGCTGAGCTGCGTCCATACGACGCGGCCGTCTTTGCGTACGTAGCGCTTGTTCAATTGATAGGTCTCGATGGCACGCGACAGCATCTCGCGCATCTGCAGCGCATCGGCCGCGCGATCGTCGGGATAAGTGAGGGACTGCACGTCCGAGGCCAGCAGTTCGGATTCCTGATAGCCCACGATGTCGCACAACGCCGGATTGACGCCGAGCCAGCGGCCATCCGCGCCTACCAAGGCCATACCGATGGACGAATACTGCATGGCGAAGCGGAAGCGCTCTTCGCTGTCCTCCAATTCGCGCTGCGCCCAGCGGCGCGCGTCGCGTTCGCCGACATCGCGAATGGCGCGCTCGATGGCGGGCACCAGACGGGCGCGATTGTCCTTCAATACGTAATCGGTTGCGCCCTGTTTCAGAGCCTGGATGGCACGCTCCTCGCCGATGGTGCCGGAGACGAAGATGAACGGCGTGTCGGGGCGCTTTCGCTGAGCTATTTCCAGCGCCTCGGTGCCCTGGAAGCCGGGCAGCGTGTAGTCAGAAAGAATGAGATCCGGCCCGAAGGCTTCAAGAGCCTCCTCGAAGTCGACGCCGGTTTCGACACGACGGCTGACCACTTTCAAGCCACGTGAGCGCATTTCGCGGATCAGCAGTTCGGCGTCTTCCGGGCGATCCTCGACCAGCAAGACCTTGAGCGTGTCGCGCAGCATCAATTCGGAACCCGGTTCATCACCGCCCAGTACAGTCCGGTCTGGGTGATCACCTGGGTGAAATCGGCGAACGCCACCGGTTTGACCAGATAGCTGTTGACGCCCAATTTGTAGCTTTCCAGTACGTCGTGTTCCTCCGCGGAGGAGGTCAGTACCACCACCGGAATCAGGCGCGCATGTTCATCGGTTTTGAGCCGGCGCAGCACATCGATGCCGCCCATGCGCGGCATTTTCAAGTCGAGCAGAATGAGCCGCGGTTGGCCGCCGCCGCGCCCCGCGAACGCGCCTTCGCGAAACACGAATTCCAGGGCTTCGACGCCGTCGCGGACCCGCACCAGACGGTTCACGACGTTGCCTTTGCGCAGCGAGCGAGCGATCAACTCGGCGTCCGCGTCGGTGTCCTCAGCCAAGAGAATCTCTACGGCCTCAAATTCATCCATTTTGATGTTCCGTGGGTAATGCAAAGGTAAATACGGCACCGTCGTTGACGCGCCCTTCGGCCCATACTCTACCCCCATGGCGGGTTACGACGCGATGCACTATCGCCAGGCCGACACCGGTACCGCTGAATTCATCGTTGCGATGTAGGCGCTGGAAAACACCGAACAGCTTTTGGGCATAGTCCATGTTGAAACCCACGCCGTTGTCGCGCACCGAATAGTGGTTTTCCGCATCGACTTGGCAGCCGCTGACCGAGATCCTCGGTTGTTGGTTCTTGCTGCTGTATTTGACCGCGTTGGAGATCAGATTGATCCAAACCTGGCGCAACAGCCCACGATCCCCCAGGGTAGCCGGCAGCGGGCCGATTTCGATGTTGGGCAACGTCGCATGGCTATCGGCATGGGTGCGCTCCGCTGTGAGCACTTCCTGGACTACTTCGCGCACCAAGGACTCCACATTGACCTCGGCGGTGGTCAAGGGCTGTCTCCCTAAGCGCGAGAAGGCCAACAAGTCGTCGATGAGTGCGCCCATGCGGTTGCTGTTTTGCCGTATGACGGACAAGTAGCGCCTGCCTTCCTGGTCGAGTTTGTCCTTGTAGTCTTGTTCGATGATTTCGGAGAAGCCGTCGATGGCGCGCAGCGGCGCGCGCAGGTCATGCGACACGGAGTAGCTGAAGCTCTCGAGTTCCTTGTTGGTGGATTCGAGCTGCGCGGCTTTCTCTTGCAGCGCCTCGTTCAATTCATGAATCGCCTCTTCCGCCAACTCGCGCTCGGTGATGTCCACCGAGATGGCGAGCAGGTATTGCGGTTCGCCAGCCTCATCGCCGATCGGCACTTTCATGGTATGGAAGGTGCGCAGACCGAGGTGGGCGGTTTGGATCGATTGTCTGGGAATATCCACCATGCCACCTTGAGCCAGCGCCTCGCGGTCCTTGGCGACGATGAAATCCGCTTCCGCGGGGCTGAAAAGATCATGCGCGGCCTTGCCCAGCAATCGAGCTTTAGGGTGACCGATGATTTCTTCGAAGATCTTATTGACGCGGACGAATTTCAAAGTCGCGGCATCCTTGACCACGACCATCGCGGGCAGGTTCTCGATGAGCGAATCCAGAAAGCGATTGGCGGCCAGCAAATTGGTGGCGCCGCGCCTCACTTCGGTGATGTCGCGCGCGACCGCGATCAATCGCTCCGGCTGCCCGCCGGCGGTACGCACCGGCATGACGATGATGTCCCACCACTTCGGCACTCCGCGGCGAGTGGCGCTGTAACCTTCGAAGCGCGCCGGGTTGCCGTCGCGGGCGCTGGCAACAGCGGCGCGTGCCTCGTCGCGATGTTCGCCGCTCCAAAACGCACACCAATCGGTGCCGGCTACGGATGCGAAGTCCTCGATGTCCAGCAGCTTCATGCCTTGAGGAGTCATCTGCGTGATGAGGGCTTCATTGGTCAGGATGGCAACGCAATCCGGAGAACTCTCGATGATGCTGCGGTTGTATTGATCGCTCTCGCGCAGCGCCTGCTCGGCAGCGCGGCGCGCCAGCATTTCGCGGTGAATGCCGCGGAAAAATGCATAGAAAAGCGCGGTCGCGACGGCCAGCGTGACCAGCAATGAGATCAGCGTGTTGAAGCGAACCCTGGCCGTCGACGATTGCCGGCTTTCGAGCAGCTTCACTTCAACCGCATCCATGGCGATGGTGGCCGCATGGACGTCTTCGACGGTTGCGGTGTGGCGCGACAGCGCCAGCACCGCGCGCGTGGCCGGCAAACCGTAGGCGTCGAAGGCCAGCAGAGCGGATTCCAAGGTCCGCAATCGAGCATTTACCACGGTTTGCGTGGCGAGAAAGTTGCGATGCTGTTCGGGATTGTCGGCGACCAGCGCGTCGAGCTCCACCAGGTCATGCTGCAGTTGATCGATGAGGCGATGGTACTCATCCAGCGGTTCGTGGGCTTTTGTCAGGAAGAAGTCGCGCTCTGCAACTTCGGCTCCGGCAACGGAACCGTAAAGTTCCGCCACCGCGGTGCGAATCTCCTGGGTGTGCGCGATCCATTCGACCGACTCGGCGAACTGCACGCTGTTGCGGTACGTGTAGCTGCCGCCGAATAACAGCAAGCCGATGGCGACCAAAAATCCGGCAAGGATCTTTATTTCCACCGCCGTGAGAGTGACGGCTCGGGGTCCGACGGGCCGCGCCGGCTTGCTGGGTACGATGAGAATGCCTGCACTCATGAGCGCGAAGCACAGGGCGCTGTTGATGGCCACGGGCGGCAGCCAACGGTCGGTGGTCAGTTCATTCGCATTCCACAGGTAGCCTATGAGGGAGACCATGCCGATGGCACCGCCCACGATGGCCGAGGTTTTGGCGGCGTTCTGCCAAGACCTGGCGGTCATGCCCAGCAGCGCGATGCCGAGCGCGATGAAGGCAAAGGCACTGAACGGCGACATGCGGCCACGAAAAAAGGCGAACGCCCCCACCGAATCCTTGAACAGCAGTTCGTCCATGCCAAGCTGCCAATCAAAGGCATATTCGGCGAATGTGGCTGTGCCCATCACCACGACGATTGCCGCCAAGCAGCGCGCCGCCAGCTCCCCACGCCTCGAGGTCCGGCCCGCGAGGATGAGCAACGCAATTCCGCTCAACACCAGGCTACATGCGGTGTTGGCCTTCATCTCGACGGCGCCCGGCAAAACACTAGTGAGAGCTGGGAGATGGAATGCCCAACCACACAGGCTCACCATGCCGAATAGAATGGTGAGGGCCGCGGCCAGTCGGGCAGGGATGGTGCGATTGCCCAGCGAGTAGCCTGTGTTTGGCATAGATCTTTGTAAGTCCGTACATCCTGGTATCGGCGCAGCGCAG
>JAXDQN010000156.1:0-9151 GCA_034667865.1 Gammaproteobacteria bacterium | reverse complement strand
AGCGTGATCGCCATCGCGAATGTATCCACCATCCCGCAGGACGGCATCGTGGCTGACGGCCAATGCAGCGCGACGACACCGACCCCTGTCCCCACTTTCTCGGGGCCCTCGATGGCTTCGGCCAAGGTCATTGCCCATGGCGCGCCTTTGTTCACGCCCATCAGCGCGGCTCTGCTGAAGAATGGCGATCTGGTGGTCGGCAACGGCGATATCGGCGTAGAGACAGCGAGCGCTACCACTAACTTGCTGATTGAAGTATCCCCGGTGCTGCCGGGCGGTTTCGTGGGTCAGCCGGTGCAATTGGAGGCCGGCGCACCCGGTGCGCTGTTCGGGTTGGCAGCCACGGTAAACGCTCAGGGAAACCAGATCATCTATTTCAACGATGACACTACGAGTGCCGTGATGCAGTTGGGTCCGGTTTCGACCCCGACCGGCGCAGTCAATCCCTACTAGTCTCTAGACGGGCAGGCCGGTCTGGCGCAGTGCACAGCACCTACCGCCGGACCGGCCCTTTTTTTTCAAGGATCGGTGTCGCGACTCGATGACCAACGTTTGTTGAGAGAACGCCGGTCGGCGCTCATATGCAATCACAAGCCTCCACCGACTTATTGACGGATTTGTCGAAGACACCATGTCCGAACATCGACTTGTGATTGTCACGGGCGCAGCGGGAACACTTGGTAGTGCCATCCGCACCGAGTTAGAACGACAGGATTGGGCGAACGCGCTCGTCAACGGAGGGCTGTTCTGAAGACCACCGGCGCCGCGTCACGGCGACCGCCGAATCATTTGCCGTCACGTTTGTCGTGATCGTCACGCCTGTCGTGGCCGTCACGCCCGTGCCCATGGTCTTCGTGTTCGCGCCCGCGGTCGTGTTCGCGCTCGCGTGCTTCCCACCGCCGTCGCTCGATTTCGCGCTCGCGCTCATGCTCTTGATAGTGACGCTGGTATTCGGGCTCGAATTCCCGCGATCGCACGAAGAACACCGGCCGATTGCAGGCCTGGTACTCGCCGCAGTGTTTGCGCCAATTCTTGGCATGTTCCGGCGGGACATGCAGATAGATGGGCGGCACCGAGGTGTATTGCGGCTCGATGACGACCGGCTGCTCGTACACGACCGGCGGCGGAGCCTCGTTGCCGAAACTTACCCGACCATACACGCCGGGCACGACCTCGCCCGACAAGATGATGCGAACATCCACCCCGTCTGCATAGCTCGAGCCGCAGGCCAATAGCAACAAGATCGCGGCTAGACGCATATTCTATCCTCAATATCTCGGGAGTAATTCAGAAACGCCGTGCGTGAAGCATAACCGGCGGTCAAGCTCACGCGAGCTTCTTCGGACCCACCCGTGACACAGTTCACAGAGCTCTGATGGTAATAAACCGGTTGGCCGATCGGTCAATTGTGTCAGCGTCGTGTTCTTCGCGCAGCAACCAGAAGGTTCCGATGCAACAGCGGCCAGTGCGCCTTTGGCGCGGCGCGCGCGGCATTTTCAATCCGAGCCCCGCGATGTGGAGATCGTTACGATCTCGGAATGACAACAAGTACACGCGCATTGTCGGCATGTTTAGCTACGGCATCGATGGCATGTTCGACGACCTGGATGATGGACGCGCGCATGGCCGAGACGAACGCATCGGCATCGCAGCCTTCACATGAAACACCACCGGCCCGGCGAGAGCCGGCGTGGCGAAGACGGCCGCCAGGACGATCAGCAGCTTGCGCGCGCCGCCGGTCACCGCCACGCGCACCACGCCATGCGCAGCAGAGGATTCCCCAAATAGTCGTTGATCATCGTCGTCTCCCTTATGCAGGGTCGGCTCCGAAAGCCGCTCGCCTCCAATTTTCCATCCGATTTCATCCAATTTAATCTGGAAAGATAGGGAAGTTAGGGAAAAAACTGATACTTGGTTACGCGCGGTTGCTTAGCCGGACCTGAATTCGATTTCGCGCCAGCACTTCAACAGCCGTAATCGGTATGTCGAAGTCACGTCCCTTTTGTCCCGACTAGCACCGGCTGGTAGAACATTCCGTCGATACGTCGCACGTTTAGGAAGCCAGCCTGTTGCATCAATTCCAGGATTCGTGAAATCGAGATTGCGTAGTATCTCGATCGCATAACGTGTGTCCTTACCTCACCACTCGCAAGATGTTCCTCGGTGATAAAAACCGACAAGTCGTAATGCTCACCGTCGAAATCCCAAACCTGAAAAAGCACGTAGCGTTTGCCATCGTCAATGCGAATGCCGTACGGCCTGACGAGGTTTGTTCCACGCTCCTCGGCTGCATAGTCCCGGACCGTGATCAAACAGCCGCCACCGCTGGAAGCGCATGCCAGCATCTCTTGGAGCGCGACAACGATATCTTTGTCGGTCAGAAGGTGCGGCAGCGAGTTATCCGCCGAGATGACGACGTCGAAACCGTTACCGTGATGGGCATAAGCGCTTCGCATATCGCACACCGAAAAGGCGATATCCGCGCTGCGATTGCTCGCTTCGTGTTTGGCGCGCGCTATCTCTTTAGTGGAGAGGTCGGAGCCGACTACCGTGTATCCGTGTTGGCTAAGAGCGATCGCCTGAGTTCCTATGCCACAAGAGACATCCAAGACGCTTTTGGATTCGGGCCATTCGCCTTTGATGATGCTGGATAATTGTTCACCCTGGCGGCGGATGCTAGCGTCCCAGTCTTGGAAGATCAGGTGGTACAGTGGAGTGAGTTCGTCGTAAAAGATGGACATGTTTAGGTTGATAGCCCAGATGTGAGCGCCGCACAAGATGTCGTTCCGGCAAGCGCTCTCTCTTCGGGTTTTCTTGGCCGGAAGTGAACCGCTTGGCCCGATCGGAGGATCAAGCCGCAGTTCGATCAAGGCGCAGGCCTCCCGTGAGAACGGTAAGCGCGGCGGTCGTCCCAAAGAGAAAGCGGCCGCTTAGCGCGACGCCATTCCGGCGATGATCCCATTGGAAAATTGATCTGAAGGATCGCGATCGTCACACATCCCAAAGTCTACAAAACGCCGACACCGCTCGAGCGCGCTCTGGAGGCGCTCGCAGAGTTGAATGCCTGTCCGACTCTCGAGTTCATTGGCGAGGCAGATGGCTACCTCGATAGCCTTGCAGGAATCGCACTTGCTGCACGCGTGCAAGGCGGAGCGTCCACGATGCGAGAATTGCCGCGATCTGCCGCTTTCACGGTGTTCGCGAGCTATGGTCCGCCGACCGGGACTTTTCGCGATTTGCGGCGGTGAAGGTTCGTAACCCCCTGTTGGCGTAATGCCGGACCTGCCGAGAACAGAGTCGATTTCGTCGGAAATAAGCTCGAATTCGTATTGACAAATAAAGTTGTCAATAATAGGATTTCTTTCGTGCTCGACATCCAAGTCATCGTAGATCCGGCAGCGGCGACAGTAGCTTTGGAGCCCATGCGGAGTCGGCTCCTCTCGGAGCTGGCCGCGCCCGCCTCGGCAGCAACGTTGGCGGCGCGCGTCGGCATTGCTCGGCAGAAAATCAATTACCACTTGAACGCGCTGGAGGCGCACGGACTGGTGCGGCTGGCCCAGAAGCGCAAGTGGGGCGGGCTGACAGAGCGGCTGCTCGTGGCGACGGCCGCTTCGTACGTGGTCTCGCCGGGCGCACTCGGCCCGGTCGCCGCGAATCCGCATCGGGAAATCGACAGGCTATCCGCGAGCTACCTCATTGCCCTGGGCGCGCGGGTGGTCAGCGAGGTGGCTGACCTTGTTCGCCGTGCGAAAGACACGGGCAAACGCCTGGCGACCCTGGCGGTTGATGCCGAAATTCGCTTCCGATCCGCGACGGAACGGGCGGCTTTCAGCAACGAACTCACCGAGGCGGTCGCAAAACTGATCTCGAAGTACCACGACGAATCCGCGCCCGGCGGCCGCTTACATCGCCTGGTAATCGTCGCGCATCCATTGCCGCAAGAAATCGAACCCAAGGAGCTTTCATGAGCGTGAAAATCGAAGCCTCCGGACGTCGTTCCGTTCAGGTCGAAGTCGAAGTCCCGGGCACCCCGGAGGAAGTTTGGAAGGCCATCGCAACCGGGCCCGGAATTTCCTCTTGGTTCGTGCCGACGGTGTTCGAGGAACGCGATGGAAAGCCCGTCGCGGTGAGGTCGAAATTCGGCCCTGGCATCGAGCCCCGTGCTGCCGTGACGACCTGGGATCCACCGCGGCTATTCGCCGCGCAGGGCGAGAGCTGGGGTGGCGCGCCGCCCATTGCAACGGAGTGGAGCATCGAAGCGCGTGCGGGAGGAGTGTGTCTCGTCCGCGTGGTGCATAGCCTCTTCGCCAGCACCGAAGATTGGGACAACCAGCTTGAAGGTGCCAAAATGGGCTGGCCTGGTTTCTTCCGCACCCTGCGGATCTATCTCACGCACTTCCGCGGCCAACGCTCCGAGATCTCGCAGTTCGTGGCTCCCGTCGCGGGAACTGAAGCAGAGGCGTGGGAGATGCTGACCGCGGCATTGGGACAAAAAGGCTTGAGTGTCGGCCAGCGTTGGACGGCGCCCGCGGGTGTACCCGCGTTCAGCGGCTTGGCGGAGTACGTCAGTGAGAATCCGTATGATGCCCTGCTACGGCTCGATAAACCGGGACCCGGCGTTGCCGCCATTGGCGCCTTCAATCTCGATGGCCAGAGCATGGTTGCACTGAACTTCTATCTTTACGGCGACCAGGCGGCCGAGACGGTCGCCCGCGAGACTCCGATGTGGCAAACCTGGTTTCAAGAACGCTTCCCGATGTCGTCGGGGACGAGCCAGAGCGAATGATGGCTTTACTCGCGGAGTAAGCAGACCACTTGATTGTCAGTCGGCCCTCTGCCGGTTATGCCGCGTTCGGCGGCAACACCGGGCGCCGTCGGCTACTGCCGTGGCGCCAATGCTCGCCGTTGCTTATATGACTTCAAAGATCAAAGTTAACATGATGACTGCCAACCCGCCCAAGAGTACTCGGTGACCCCAACGGGCAACGAACGTGCCCTATCGCCGTATTGATCCGCCCGTGCTTTCCTTCAAACCAGATTGTGCGCAGCGTCGCCCGCTTCCGCATCTGGCCGGCTGGCCAATGAAGAGTCTCGCGTACCATGGCCGCTAGAAACATCGAACAAATAAGCGACGCCGCCGAAAATCAAACTGTTCATTATTAATGCGACGACCACTGCTGCGAGCTTGGAAGAGTGCGTATTCATGACTGTCTCCGCTGAAGTAAAATAGGAACTTGGCACTCAAGACATAGCAAGCAGCGTGCCAACATCGGATTCGCTTAATTGGGCCGGCGGCAAGGGAATTTGGCCAATGCGCGACTCGGCGGACTGTCCGCGGACAGTGTCCGCGGACACTGGACGGACACACGCAAGGTTTCGCGATGCTGTTTTCCGTGCGCCGCGGCTATGCGTCCGCGTTTAGTCGTATCGACGGTGGGCGACGCTGGAGGGTTATATGCGAGATGACGACATACGTGCGGCGCTGGACCGGCATTGGGCCGCATCCGATGCCAACGATTTCGAAACGGAGCACGACATCTATCTCGAGGACGCGGTACTGGAATATCCACAGTCAGGCGAGCGAATCCGAAGTCGACGCAACATACAGATCACGCGCGCCAAACAGCCCAGCAAAAAGCGCTTCGCCGTGCGGCGAATCATGGGCAGCGGGGATCTTTGGATAACCGAATACGTCCTGACGTATGACGGCAATCCGTCCTACACCGTGAGTATCATGGAGTTCAGCGGGGACAAAGTTGCTCGGGAAACCCAGTACTTTGCGGATCCGTTCGAGGCCAGAGAATGGCGCGCACAATGGGTCGAACGGCTGGACACATAATCACGACGCCGGAACGCTGAGAACTCCTCTCACACGCGTCTTCGCTCAAATGCGACGCTAATCGTTTGCTTTTGGGCGTTAGTCCGACTGACGAGGGAGAGCATAAAGCGGGCGAGGTCGGCGAAGGATATTTTCGCCATGCTCTCTAATCGCAGCGCAGTGCCGGAACGATAGTCACCGGTTCGAGGCCCATTGATAATTCTCGCCGGTCGCACGATGGTCCAATCCGTGTTGCTGGCCCGAATGAGAACTTCCATTCGTTCCTTGTCTTGCATGGCCTCCTTCGTCAACTTCCAGCGGAGCCAGGCATACAGATTCGAATGACGACTGTCGGCAACACCGTGCGCGCTCATCGCAAGCAAACGGCGAACGCCCAGTGTGTTCATTGCCGATAAGATGTTGCGGATCCCGTCTGCGCAGACGGTGGTGGTCAGGGCGCGCTCACCGAGCGCGCTCAACACAGCGTGGGTTCCGGTAACAACCTCCCTGACCGCTCGCTCCTCCCGAACGTCGCCTGCTACAGCGTAAAGGTGTGGATGAGCGGGGAGCTCGCCGGTCTTTTGGACCAACGTAGTGACTTCGTGTCCGTTCCGCAGGGCATCCTCGATCAGGTGACGACCCGTATTGCCAGTGCCGGCAAAGATAGCCAGATGCATGATTATTTCTCCGAACCGGCGCGGCGAGCGATTTCGCCAAATATGAAATCGAAGATGGACCCCTCACACGAGGGGGTTCTCCTCGAATAATCGGGCGACCATGGCCGAGTCGAGGTAGGCGCGTATGCGTACGATCACTCCATATTGGAAATACACTACCCAGCAGTAACGATTATCGAACCGCATGCCGTTTCTTGCCGTCCCCATGGAATGCAGCTCGACCACCGCTTGATTATCCTTGACCATCAGGTAGTCAACATGGAGCTGCGCGCCCTGCGGAAGGACCTGAGCGAGTTTGTCGAAGGTGCCCGCAATGAACGCCTTTTTGCTGGGATAGTGACCCGCCAAGGGATGAGTGCCCAGCACCACCCAGTCGACATTGTCAGCCACGTGTTCAAGAAAGGCGGCGCCGTCGCCATCCTCCAGCCCCCTGAAGATATCGTGAACAAATTCGGGTGCAATGGCCATCTGAGCTTCTCCCTTAGAGCGAACCGGAGCGTCGGGTATCGCCGACTGGCGAATGCATTGCGGCATTGTTGGTAGCTTCCGTGTCAACGTACTTGCCCGCGGCAGACTGAGGGCCTTGCGAGTAAGTCGTTCTGCGCCGTTGCGGTATCGAGGAAATGGCTGTTTGCGTGGAGGACCCTTCGTGCCGCCCGAGCCTCCGCGCGGACTTCTTGGCGCGTGCTTGATGGTGAAGCTGGTAAAAAAGGTCGATTGCTGAGAGCGCCATACCGCCGCCAATCAAAACAAACAGTATGGTGTCAAACGTCATGGCACATCGAGATGGCCTCAACGCCTTTCGCTATTCGACTCGTAATAGCCACCCTGGTCGGCCGAGAAGCGCAATACCGGGTGCTTGCTCGCGCGCACATCGATCCGATCGGCCAGCAGGTAACGATCACCGAGCCAGGACACCGCGTCGCGAATTGCGCGGCTGTAATCCTCGACCGGAAGGCGTGAATGAGCTTGATTCCTGATTTTCATGATTGCTCCTCGATGGAGCGGCGTCTTGGTGCTCGCAACCATCGCGAATCAAGGTATCTAGCCGATCTGCATCGAACAACCCTTGTTTCGTTGATGCGGCGTTTCTTGCCGGGAAATATCCCGCACGTTATCAATGGCCGTGAAACGCACCATCTCCGTAACAGAGATTGTTCGGTGGGGGACGGGTGAATACAGTGTTGCCATGATCACTACCACACTGTTATCCGCTCGGTCGTTCGCACTATCGGATTGCGACCCGATCTAAAAAGATGGCGGCGGTATCATGATAGTCAACATCGAAATCGCCCGGGGCAGCCCTTGGCAACTTCGAGTTCCGACCGTGATTTTGCTCATCGGTGTCATTTGTCTGTTTGCCCTGCAAGGCTGCGCCGGCCTTGCCGTCAGCGAATCGAGCGCGGCAATTCAAGGGCAATCGTCTGCGAACTTGCCAATGACGATCCGCACCCTCGACACGAATCATCAATTTATTGAGCTGTCCACCGCGATTGTGGCGCAGCGACTCCGCACACAGCGATCGCGCGAGCCTCTCAACATCCTCGCGCTCTCGTGCGGCGCCGGCGCCGGCGCATTCGGCGCCGGCGCTGTGGCCGGCCTCACGCGCTCTGGTTCGCGGCCGGACTTTGCGGTCGTGACGGGCGTCAGCACGGGGGCGTTGATCGCTCCTTACGCGTTTCTCGGACCAAACTGGGACGTCCGTCTTCTCGACGCATTTACCCATGGTCCCGGTGAAAACTTCCTGCAGCCACGAGGGCTCGGTGCGCTCTTCGGGTCTAGTGTGTATCGCGGCGCGCCGTTGAAGCAGCTCGTTGACGGCTATGTTAGCGACGAGATGATTCGAGCAGTCGCAGGCGAGGCCGATAAAGGTCGGCTGTTGCTGGTGGCCACAACCGATGTGGCAACGGGACAACCGGTCCTGTGGGACCTGGGCGCGATCGCCAGAAATGGCGGTCCCGATGCCCGAACACTGTTTCGCGATGTTTTGGTGGCGTCTGCCAGCATACCCGGCATGTTCCCTCCGGTCATGATTCGGGTCACCGAGGATGGAGCGACGCGTGATGAGGCGCATGTGGACGGCGCTGCCACGATGCCGTTTTTCGTACCACCCGCCTTCGCGGAAACTCCGCCCGAGGCGCTCGCTGGCGCGCAGCGTACAGCGGTGTACGTCATCATTGATGGTCAGCTTGGAGAAACGGCAAGAGCAACACGATTGACGGCGCGCGCAATCTTCACGCGAAGCGTTGATGCTGGTTTACACCATATGTTGATGACCACACTCGAACTGACGGCGGCAACCGCTCAAATGCAGGGGGCAACACTGCAGTACTCCGCGATTCCGAGTGCTTACCCGTTGCCCGACGGCTTTGATTTTCACCCGGATATCATGCGGCCGCTGCTGCACTACGCTTACGCATGCGCACAAGCGGGAAGGCTCTGGACGGAGTTCCGCCGAACCGATGACGATCACGGATCAGCAGCTAGTCGCGAGCAGGCACAGACAGTGCCCTGCCCGGCAGACGACGAGCTAGTCAGCTTCTTTGCCTCACGTTAAATACGTCGCCGCAGTTAAAAGTCGGTCGCCGCCCAAACTCTTGCCGCCGGGCGAAACGGCGCAGCATTGGAGTAGACTATGTCGGCGATGGACACCCTG
>JAXDQN010000155.1:0-3614 GCA_034667865.1 Gammaproteobacteria bacterium | reverse complement strand
GGGTGCGATTGGGTTTCAAGGACACGCGCCTCATCGTCCTCTACGGCCTCTCCATGGGCTGCATGAATTTCTTTTTCTACTTATCGCTGCGGTACATTCCGCTCGGAATCGCCGTGGCGCTGGAATTCACCGGTCCGTTGGGATTGGCCATGCTGGCATCGCGGCGGCCGGTCGATTTTTTGTGGATCGGGCTTGCGGTGCTGGGACTGTTGACGCTGCTGCCCATGGGTGCGGGGGCAGCCGCATTGCAGCCCGTGGGCGTGATATGCGCACTGGCCGCCGGCGTCTGCTGGGCCCTGTACATCGTTTTCGGGCGCCGCGCCGGCGCCGCCCACGGCGGTCAAACCACGGCGCTGGGCACCGTCGTCGGCGCCATCTTGATCGTGCCCATCGGCATCAGCCAAAACGGCATGAGTTTATTTTCCCCGGCGATTCTGCCGATTGCAGCCGGTGTCGCGCTGCTGTCGAGCGCGGTGCCTTACTCGCTGGAAATGTTCGCCCTGCCGCGAATTCCCACCAAGTCCTTCGGCGTTCTCATGAGCCTCGAACCTGCGATGGCCGCACTCTCGGGCATGGTGTTTCTTGGCGAGAGTTTAAGCGGGATCCAATGGGCTGCCGTGGTCTGCATCATGGTCGCCTCGGGGGGAAGCGCCGCCACTTCCCGGTCTGCGGCGCCGGCCGCGCCGCAACTATTGCTCGACTAGCGCTACTGACCGATTAAAGCGATTGCCAGGTACAAGACGCCCGCGCCCGCAAGCGTCATGGCCGTGGTAAGAAACTTCGGATGCGCGTGATAGCTCTCGGGAATCAAATCGCTGGCGCCGATATAGAGAAAGAAGCCGGCGAATAGCGCCAGCGCGGTGCCAAACGCGCTGCCGGGCAGGGTGAAAAAACTCGTCGACGCGACGCCGATGACGGGTGCCGAAGCGTCCACCAGCAGCCAGCGGAACGCTTTCCGCCGGTTGCCGCCATTGCGCAATACGATATTCATGGTGTTGATGCCGTCCGAGAAGTCGTGCGTCAGCACCGCGATGGTCACCACGATGCCAATTTGGTGCGATGCTTGAAACGCCAATCCAATCGCAATGCCGTCGAGCAAGCTATGCAGGCATAACACGCTTGCAGCGACGCCGCCGCGCGACGCCGCTTCGCCATGGAACAGCAGAATTCGATCCATCACCAGATAGAACAGGAAACCCAAGGCGGAGAACGACAAAACAGCTGCAGCGCCGTGAAATTGCGCGCCGAAGTTGATGGCTTCCGGCAGCAGATCGAAAAATGCGACACCGATGACCGCGCCCGCACTGAAACCCAAAATCAGATGCAGCTTGTCGCGCAGGCGCAGCGCGAGCAGCCCCCCGCATAGGGTGCTGAAGAACGCGGCGGCGGCGATGGCTACCAGTAACACGGTGTAAGATCGAGGTACATGATTCTACTTCTGGGGGCAGCGTGAGTTACGACACCTATCATAAACGCAAAATCGGCAAGCACGTGTTGAAGCCTGAAACCCAAATGATGGGCTACGGCTTCGATCCGAGCCTGTCGGAAGGCTCGTTGAAACCGCCGATTTTTCTCACTTCGACCTTTGTCTTCAAGACGGCACAGGATGGCAAGGACTTCTTCGACTATACCTCGGGACGGCGCGAGCCCGGCGCGGGGCAGTCATCCGGGCTGGTGTATTCGCGTTTCAACAATCCGAATTTGGAAGTATTGGAGGATCGTCTGGCGTTGTGGGAGGAGGGCGAGGCGGCGGCGGTATTTTCCAGCGGCATGTCGGCCATTTCCACCATCATCTGGAATCATGTGCGGCCGGGCGACGTAATTCTGATGAGTCAGCCGCTGTATGGCGGCACCGAGACTCTGATCGAAAAGACCTTGCCGGGATTTGGCGTGGGCGCAGTGGGCTTCAATCAAGGCTACGATCGTGTGGCGGTGCTCGATGCCGCCGAGCAGGCGATGAAAAAAGCTGCGGCGAGCGGCGGCCGGGTCTGTCTCATCATGGTGGAGACGCCCGCCAATCCCACCAACAGTCTGGTGGATCTGCGGCTGATGCGCGAGGTCTCCGAAATGATCGGCGGCCGGCAAAAAGGCGGCCGACCGCCGGTGGCCGTGGACAATACTTTTTTAGGGCCGGTGTTTCA
The DNA here is from genome assembly GCA_034667865.1 of Gammaproteobacteria bacterium. GTDB lineage: Bacteria > Pseudomonadota > Gammaproteobacteria > Steroidobacterales > Steroidobacteraceae > Bog-1198. Next base: position 1,473 of record JAXDQN010000155.1, on the reverse strand, counting down.
GCGCCCGTTGAGCCTGGGCGTGGATCTAGTGATGTATTCGCTCACCAAGTATGTGGGCGGCCATTCCGACCTGGTAGCCGGCGGCGTGGTGGGTTCGCGCGAAGCGGTGGGCCCGATCAAGAAACTACGCGGTGCGCTCGGCACTCAGTTGGACCCGAATACCGCCTGGATGATCATGCGCTCCATGGAAACCCTGGCGCTGCGCATGGAAAGATCGGCGCAAAATGCCGCGTTGGTGGCGAAGTACCTGGCCGGGCATCCCAAGGTGGCGTCGGTGAATTACCTCGGGTTCCTGGCCGACAGCGATCCGCGCAGCGCGGTGTTTCGCAGCCAATGCCAAAGCGCCGGTTCGACCTTCGGTTTTGCAGTCAAGGGCGGCGAAGCCGAGGCATTCCGACTGCTCGACGCATTGCAAGTCATCAAGCTTGCCGTCAGTTTGGGCGGCACCGAAACGTTGATGTCGCACCCGGCCAGCACCACGCATTCCGGTGTGGCCAAGCAAACGCGCGATCGTCTCGGGGTGACCGATGCGCTGATACGCATATCAGTAGGCATCGAGCACCCCGATGATCTCATCGCCGACCTGGCAGCCGCCCTCGAGGCGGTGTGAACTAGATCGACTTGGAAAGGCCGACAAATAATCCGCGGCGCGGGCCGAACTGCGGCGCGCCGACGCCGACGCCGGTTCCGTCGCGGATTTCGTAACGCTTGTCCAACACGTTGATGACGTCAAACCGTGCCGTCAGCGTGCCGGCGTGGTCCAGGTGGAACACATGGTTCGCGCCCAGATTGACTTGCGCGTAGTAAGGCAGATGGGCGCCGTTCGGAATGGCGCTGCCGTCCGGCAACTGCAGATCGGCGCGCAGCCCCGACCCGACCAGCAAGTCTGCACTGAAGCGCGTGTGACCCCAGAGGTATGAAGCGCCGCCGGAAGCAGTGACACGCTGTTCATGATCCAAGTGGATGTAGTGCTCGGCGATATAAGCAAGGTCATCCGCTCCGAAATTGAATTGCGCCGAGTCGATATTCTTGCCGCGCGCACTTTGCCAGGAGAGGTTCATGTAGGCAGTGAACTCCTCCGCGGTGTAGCTGCTGGTCAGTTCCACGCCAAACTGCTTGCCGTAGGTGTAGTTGAACGGGGTCAGAATGATAGGCGCGCCGAATTGACCTTCGTCGATCAAGTTGTGCGATTGCTTGTAGTAGCTATCGAGACCGACGGTAATCTGATCGGTAATCTTCTGCTGCACACCCATGTCGTAGTAGTTGGCCTGTTCGGGCAGCGGCGTATCGGCCTGCAAGACCGACGCGCCTGCAGTGGTGTTGACGAACTTCGAGACGGTCTCCGTGCCCACCAGTTCGAAAGGCGGCGGCGATATGTAGCGCGAATAGCCGGCGTGCAGGGTGGTGTCGGGGAGTGCCTGCCAGACGATATTGACGCGAGGACTTACCTGATGGCCGGAGGCGAAGGCGGTG
>JAXDQN010000154.1:0-4648 GCA_034667865.1 Gammaproteobacteria bacterium | reverse complement strand
TGCATCTACGTCTGGTTCCACGGTGCCGAAACCGTGGCCCACGCTGCGCATTGAGAGCTCTTTACTTTTTGAGCGCGATCGGACGCCGATCGCGCTCTTCACTGGGCTAAAACGGGCGGCCGCAGGGCCGCCCTTTTTGTTTCTGGCCTTTTGTTTCTGGCCTTTTGCTCTCTACCCGGCGAGAGGCTTCGGTTGGATCGACGAGTGCTGATGGACGATCATCCATGCGCCGCCCTGCGTGACCAGCACAAAACTATACCGCGCGGGGAAGATCGCCGTCTGGCCGTCGACTGTGCGCGTGAATTCGTAGTGACCGGCATCGATGGCGCAGGTCTCGGAAATCGGCGACAGGACGTGCGGTCCGAGTTTGACCTTGAGTCCCGCGCGGACTGCGTCGAAAAAATAGCTCCTGACATCCGCGGGCGAGGTGGCGAGGTTCTGCGCCAATGTCCCCCAGATCGTGGCGTCAGGCACATAAAGCGCGGCGATCGCCGCGGCCTGGCCTTCATTGAAAGCCTCGGCCCATCGCTTCACGACCCCGTAGGCCTCGCTCATCGCTTTAAATCTCCGCCAAATTTGGGTTGATGAAAGACAGCGCGTTTTTTGTGATAAACCGTCTTATCATGAATGAATGTACCAGCGATCCGCAGGACCCGCCGACTGTCTTCCAGAGCGCGCTGCGCGGGCTTGGCTGCAAATGCCCGCGCTGCGGCGTAGGTAAATTGTACGGAGGTTTCCTGAACCTGCGACCAAGCTGTGCAGCCTGCGGGCTCGACTATACCTTCATCGACACCGGCGATGGCCCGGCCGTGTTCATCATCATGATTGCCGGCGCCATCGTGGTCGGCTGCGCGTTGATCGTGGAGGTGAAATACCAGCCGCCATTCTGGCTTCACGCGGTGCTGTGGCTGCCGCTCATTCTCGCGACCACGCTGTTGCCGCTGCGCGCCATGAAGTCGCTTCTGATCGCGCTCCAGTTTCATCACAAGGCCGCCGAAGGCCGGCTGATTGACCGCGAGCCGAAATGATCGCGGCATCTGCAACCCGGCGCGGCACCAGCTTCGGCGTCTTCACGCTTGTGATGGTGATGCTGCTCATCAGCCTCGGGCTCTGGCAATTGCAGCGCCGGGTCGAGAAGCACGCGTTGATCGCGGCGTTGACCGAACGGCTCGCGGCCACCCCCGAACCGCTGCCGCCACCTTTGCAGTGGAGCGCGCTTCACCCCGCTGCCGATGAATTCCGCCGCGTCCGTTTCTCAGCCACCTATCAACGCGTTCCCGACGCAATGGTCTACAGCTCCGGCTCCGCGGTGCGCGACGATATTTCCGGCCCCGGCACATGGGCTTTTCTACCCGCGCGTTTGCCAAGCGGCGAGACGGTCGTGATCAATGCCGGATTCGTGCAGAACACCATGCAGGAGCGCGCCCAAGAGGATCGCGCGGTGACGCCGCTCATCACCGATGAGCCGGTCATATTGACCGGCTACATCCGTTTTCCCGAAGCCGCCGGCGCGCTGACGCCCTCGGAAAACCTCGCCAAACGGCTGTGGTTCACCCGCGATCATCTTGCGATGGCACGCACGCTCGGCTGGGGCTCTGATGGCAAGCCGGTTGCGCCGTTCTACATCGACCTGGAGCAGCCGCTGCCGGCAAGCGGCATCCCGAAACCCGGCCCGCTGCACGTCCACCTCAACGACGATCATCTGCAATACGCCATCACGTGGTTTGTGCTGGCGGGCGCGGTGGTGATCGCCTTCGGGGTGTGGTTGCGAGGGCGAAGGCGGGCTTCGTCACCCCGGGAGTAAGACTTTCAACAGCGCGAGCGATGAAGGTTGTGGCGTGGGTGGACATCCGCTCTTGGAGTGGGTTGCGGACTTCCGCCGGACATGGCGCCATGTCTGAAATGTCTAGCCCTCCGCGACCGCGTCGCCCCACGGCTGGAATATCTCCGTGGCGCCGCTATTGGTCGTGCCCTCGCGCAGTACCGCGCTGGGGCAGGCGAACTTCATCGGCTGGGTCTGCACGCGCGCCTCTTCGTAATCAAAGCGCGCCTTCAATGCTTCCCGCACCGGCGTCGGCAGCCGCACATCGCCGATTACCACCGCGCCTTCGCTTGCATCGATGCGGGGCTGGTGGATCGCGGCATCCAGATCCATGCCGTAATCCATCACGAAAGACAGCATCTGCGTCACCGCCGGCAGGATGCGCCGCCCACCCGAGGCGCCAAGGGCAAGGCGTCGGCCATCGGCTGCGTGTGCCACGACCGGCGTGTAATTGGTCAGGCAACGCTTGCCCGGTTCAAGCGAATTGGCGCCGCCCGGCGCGGGGTCGAACCACATGATGCCGTTGTTCATGAGGACCCCGCTTTGTGGCAGCACGAACTTGGAGCCGAAAATCGACAACAGGGTTTGCGTCACCGCCGCCATGTTGCCCTCTCGGTCCACCACCGAAAAATGCGTGGTGCAAGCCGGCGCCAGTTGCTCGGCGCCGAGCGCACGCCGGCCGTCGGCATCGCCCATGCCTGACAGGCGTTCGTGATAAGCCGATTGCAGCGCCAAAGCATAGGCCGCGTAGGCCGCCGCACCCGGCCCGCCGCGGGTCGGCTGCAAGTTCTGTTGCAGCAAACGCAAGGCATGCGCCAAGGTCGGGCCGCAGGTGAGCTCCGGGGTCGCGTACACCGCGCCGCCGCGATAGGGAATCGCCAGCGGCTCACGCACATGGGCGCGGAAGGCGGCAAGGTCCTGGACCGATAGGGCCCCGCCGCCGGCCTGCACATCGGCCGCGACGGAGCGCGCCAGATCTCCCTCGTAGAAATCGCGCGGCCCTTGCAGCGCCAGATGCGCCAGCGTGGCCTTGAGCTTGTCCTGCGGCAGACGCACGCCGGACTTGATGCCCCAGGGCGCGTGCGGCGGCAGCCCGTCTTCGAGATACGCGGCGCTACTTTCGGGATAACGCCGCAGGTCCGCCGCCGCGCTGGCGATGGCCAAAGTTGTCCACCAGTCCACGCTGAGGCCTTCACCGGCCAGGGCCACGCTCGGGCCCAGCAGTTCCTGCCAAGGCAATTTCGCGTGACGGCGATGCGCCGCCTCGATCCCGGCCACCACGCCGGGCACGGCGATCGATCCGGGACCAAAAAGATTGCGGTCGTCCTTCACCCGCGGCCAGGGGAAGAGATCGGAGGCCGCACCTTCGCCCGTCAACGGATAATCTTCGTGGCGGATGCCGCCGGGCGCACGCATGCCGAAGTCGATCACTTCGTACTTATCTTCGCGCGCGCGATACAGCACCATGGCGCCGCCGCCGCCGATGCCGCTCATCCATGGCTCCAACACGCCGAGCGCGAACGAGGTCGCGACCACCGCGTCGACACAGTCGCCGCCTTCCGCCAATATTTGAGCGCCGACTTCCGCGGCCTTGCGGGATTGCGCGGAGACGATGCCGCCTTTGGAGACCACGGCCGGCTTGCGGAATTGTTGGAGGTTGCTGAACTGGTCGCGCATATTCCTAGCCCCGTTGACGCTCACGTTTGCCGACGAAAAAACTGCTGACTGGGATCGATGTAAACCCCGTGCGGCGTGGCGAAGTCTGACCCAGCCAGTTCATCCCCGGCAGAATGAGGCAACGCCGCGAATGTCGCCGAATGGGTCCATCGCTGCCAGCTGCTGGTTTGCCCGATGAATTGGGTATATAAAACGGCATACCGCAAAGAGCTACCGTAGCGAATGAGCAAAAGGGCGATCGATAACGTCCGTACTCAAGGGAGGCCAGGATGGCCAAGGCCAGGGATCGCGATGCGCGTGGTCAATCGTTGGAAGCCGCTGCTGGCAACGGGTTGATCGACCGGCGCGCGCTGCTGGGGCGCGGCATGGTGTTGGCGGGCGCGATGGGTGCGGGCGTTGGCCCGGCGTCCGCGGGCGCCGATCCGCTCGCCGATGAACCCTGGAGCCTTGAATTCGGCGAGCCGACGCCGCTCTACCAAGGGCCGTCGAAGTTCGAGGCGAAGGTTGCGCGCACGCTGAGCAATCCCAATCACGAGCCGCGTAATTCGCATGCCCGCACGCCGCACCATCTGCTCGAGGGCACCACCACGCCGAACGGGCTGCATTTCACCATCAATCACGGTGGCATCCCCACGATCGATCCGGACAAGCATCGGCTCGTGATCCATGGTCTGGTGAAGCGGCCGCTGGAGTTCACGCTCGAAACACTGCTGCGCTATCCCATGATCTCGCGCGTGGCGTTCGTCGAATGCGGCGGCAACAGCGCCCCAATGTTCTCGCCCGAGCCGCTGCAGGAGTCGGTGCAGGCGCTGCACGGGCTCGCCTCCTGCGCGGAGTGGACCGGGGTCAAACTTTCGACACTGCTGGAGGAAACCGGCATCGATCCCCGAGCCAAATGGTTCATCGCGGAGGGCGCGGACTCGCCGCATTTGAGCCGCAGCGTGCCGATGAAGAAGGCGTTGGATGACGCCATGATCGCGCTCTATCAGAACGGCGAGCGCATCATGCCCGGCAACGGTTACCCGATGCGCCTGCTGCTGCCCGGCTACGAGGGCAACATGAACGTCAAGTTCCTGCGCCGCATCAAGCTCGTCGAACAACCCGCCATGAGCATGTACGAGGCGCGAACCTACTCGCCGATCCTGCCGA
>JAXDQN010000153.1:0-12117 GCA_034667865.1 Gammaproteobacteria bacterium | reverse complement strand
CCCGACGAGCTGCCAGACTGCTCCACCCCGCACCGGTAGCCGACCATTGTACCGGCCGGCGTTATTTATGCAACAGGGTCTAGGCCTTCGGCTTATCCCGTTCCATCATCGCCCTGAATGCCGGGCGATCGACGATTCGATCCGAATAAGCCCTTAAAACCGGCGTTTCCTTCACCATCTTCGCCGGCATCAGGAAATGCAGGCCGCCACCGAGCAGAATGTCGAGCGCTGAGAAATTCTCGCCTAGAAAATATTTGCGAGTCGCGAGGTGCTGATTGAGCACTTCCTCGATCTCCTCTGCGGGAGCCCAACCCATGGCGCCATACACATGCTTGATTTCGAAGCGGCGCGAAATCAGCCCGGGTTCCATGATGCCGGGTCGATAGGCGAGCCATGAGAGATACTCGCCGCGCTGCGCCTGGCCCGGCAGCGGCCCTAATTTCTTTGCCGGATACTTATCGGTGAGAAACAGCGCGATGGCGGCGGTTTCAAAAACCATGTCGTCACCGTCACTCAGCGCCGGCACTTTGCCGTGCGGATGAGGATTCGCAGCGTCCTTGGCGCCCGTACCGTCGGCGCGGCGGAAACCCACGAGCTTGGTTTCGTACGGAACACCTAATTCATCAAGCAGCCACACGATGCTGGATGAGCGCGTTTGGGGAGCGTGGTACAGCGTGAACATCCGAACCCTACTGCAGCGCGCGCTGGCAGATCTGCAGGAGCGCGCCGGGAATTATACCTAAGCCGAATACCAGCAGCGCATTGGCGCTGAGTACGGTGCGCATCAGCATGGAGCCGCCGATGACTGTCGTCTCCGTGGGTTCGTCGAAGTACATCAGCTTGACGATGCGCAAGTAAAAGTACGCGCCGACCACGGAAAACAGCACCGCGACCACGGCCAGCCAGATCATATTCACACCGAGGACCGCTTGGATCACACCGAGCTTGGCCCAGAATCCAACGAACGGCGGCAACCCAGCCAAGCTGAACATGAGGATGGCCATCATGCCGGCGAACCAGGGACTGCGGGCATTCAAGCCCTTGAAGTCCGCGATCTTGTCCGCTTCAAAGCCCTGGCGCGCCAGCAACAAAATCATGCCGAAGGAGCCGGCGGAGACGATCACATAGCTGATCATGTAGAACATCGAGGCCTGATAGCCCTGCTGCGTCCCGGACAAAATTCCCAGCAATACGTAGCCCACGTGCGAGATGGTCGAGTACGCCAACATGCGCTTCAAATTGGCCTGCGCGATCGCGACTATATTGCCGATGGCCATGGACAGCACCGCCAGCACCACCAGCATCTGGCTCCAATCCGGCAGCGCCGCACCCAGTGCCTCCGGCAGCAGGCGCATGGCCAGCGCGAACGCCGTCAGCTTGGAGGCCGTACCGATGAACACCGTCACGCTGGTGGGCGAACCCTCGTACACGTCCGGTATCCACATGTGGAACGGCACGGCGCCGAACTTGAAACCCACGCCGACGATGAGGAAGGAAATCCCGAATATCAGGCCGACGTTCGCACCCATGCCGTTGCGCACGGCATTGGCAATCTCCGCCAGTTCCAAGCTGCCGGTCATGCCGTAGATGATGGACATGCCATACAGCAACGTGCCCGAGGCCATCGAGCCCAGCACGAAATACTTGATCGCCGATTCGGCGGCGATGCCGGAATCGCGATCGAACGCCACCATGGCGTACAAGCACAGCGACATCAGCTCCAGACCCAAGTACAGCGTGATCAGGCTGGCCGCCGAGATCAGCACCATGCCCCCCAAGGTGGCGAACAGGCCCAGTACGTAGTACTCGCCCTTGAGGATCTTGCGGCTCTCGAGGTAGTCGGTCGAATAGACGAACAGCATGGCAACCGTGAGCAGCATCACCGCTTTTAAGATTTGCGCCATGCGATCGAGTTCGAACAGGCCCCCTAAAGCCACCACCCTTCCGGTCACCGGCTCCATGGCCACCAGCACCGCCGTCACCAACAAACTGATCACGGCCAACACACCAGTCAAACGCCGCTGCTTGTCGTTCAGCAGCAAATCCAGCATGAGAATGAAACAGGCGGCCAACCCCAAGAATATCTCCGGCCGCGCGTACACCAGGCCCGCATTGAAAAAACTTGGATTGAATGAGAGCACGTGCCTACCTTAGGGTGCGATCTTCGACAGCAACAATTGTTCGGCCAGGTGCTGGGTGGTTGCGCGCATCGCATCGAGCAGCGGTGCCGGCCATAAGCCCACCACCAGCACGCCGATGGCGAGGACGCCCAGCACTAAAAATTCGCGGCCATTGAGATCCTTGAGCGCGGCGACATGTTCATTGGCGACTTCGCCATAGATCACCCGCTTCACCAGCCACAACGTGTACGCGGCGCCCAGCACCAAGGTGGTGCCGGCCAAGAAGGCGAACCATACATTGGCCTTGAAGGCTGCCAGGATAACCAGAAACTCGCCGACGAAACCTGAGGTTCCCGGCAATCCTGAGTTAGCCAATGCGAACAGCACCATGAAAGCCGCGAACTTCGGCATGGTATTTATCACGCCGCCATAAGCGCTGATCTCGCGGCTGTGCACGCGATCGTAGAGCACGCCCACGCACAAGAACATAGCGCCGGACACCAAGCCGTGCGACAGCATCTGCACCACCGCGCCATCCAACCCTAAGGCGATGCCGCTGGTGCGGCCGGTGTGCGCCACGATCTGAAAGCCGATGAACATGCCTAAGGTCACGAAACCCATGTGCGCAATCGAGGAGTAGGCGATCAGCTTCTTCATGTCGCGCTGCGCCAGCGCCACGAAACCGATATACACCACGGCAGTTAATGACAGCGCAATGATGAGCCAATCCAATTCGCGGCTGGCATCCGGGGCGATCGGCAAGGAGAAGCGCAGAAAGCCGTAACCGCCCATTTTCAGCATGATGGCCGCCAGCACCACCGAGCCGCCCGTGGGGGCTTCGACGTGCGCGTCCGGCAACCAGGTATGCACCGGCCACATCGGCACCTTGACGGCGAACGCCGCGAAGAACGCCAGGAAAATGAAAATCTGCTCATTCAAACTGAGCTTCATGTTTTGGAACACCGCCAACTCGTAGCTGCCGGTCTTCAAGTACATGTAGATCAAGGCCACCAGCATCAGCAGCGAGCCGATGAAGGTGTACAGGAAGAACTTGATGGTGGCGTACACCCGGTTCGGACCGCCCCACACGCCGATGATGATGAACATCGGAATCAGCATCGCTTCCCAGAACACGTAGAACAGCGCGCCATCGAGCGCCGCGAACACGCCGATCATCAGGCCTTCCAGGATCAGGAAGGCTGCCATGTACTGCGCCACCCGCTTCGCCACATTCTCCCAGCTGGCAATGACGATGAGCACGGTGGTAAAGGTGGTCAGCAGGATCAGCGGCATGGAAATGCCATCGACGCCGATGTAGAACTCGGCATGAATGGTGCTGATCCACGGCGCGCGCTCGACGAACTGCATCGAGGCCGTGTCGGTCTTGAACAGCGCCCACAATGGGATGCTGAGCACGAAGGCCCCGGCACTCACGCCCAAGGACAGCCACTTGGCCAGATTGACTTGGCTGTTCAATCCCAAGATCACGAAGCCGCCGATGATGGGCAGCCAGATCAGTACCGACAGCAGGTGACCGCCGAACATCATCGCCACACCAGCCACATCAGCAGCGACGCCAGGCCTAAGATCATGGCGAAGGCATAGTGATACAGGTAGCCGGATTGCGCGTAGCGCATGACTGAACTCAGCCAGCCGACGGTGCGCGCGCTGCCATTGACCAAGCCGCCGTCGATGATGGCCTGATCGCCGACCCGCCACAGACCGCCGCCCAACAGGCGCGCGCCGGTCATGATGACGTGTTCGTTGAACCAGTCGAAGCCGTACTTATCCACCAAGATGTTGTAAATCCATTTCAGCCGCCGCTCAGTGGCATCGGCCCATTCGGGCTTCCACTTGAAGAATATGAAGGCGGTCAACACGCCGAGGGCGGCGAGACCTATCGCCGGTGAGATCAGCGCCGACAGCACAAAGCCCATCGACCCATGGAATTCTTCGCCCAAATGCGCCAGCACATTGTTCTCGGTCGCGACCCGGATGGCGCCCTCGAAGAATCCGTCGAACAGCAGCGGCTTCACCGTGATCCAGCCGATCAGCGCCGACGGAATGGCCAACAGGATCAGCGGCACCGTGACGACCAAGGGACTCTCGTGCAAATGTTCCTGGGTGTGATGATCCATGCGCTCTTTGCCCAAGAACGTCATGATGAACATGCGGAAGGTATACAGCGCCGTGATGAACACGCCGCTGAGCACGCAAAAATACGCGTAGCCGGATCCGACGCGATGCGAGGCCGCCACGGCATCGATCAGCATGTCTTTGGAAAAGAATCCCGAGAAGCCCGGAAAGCCAATCAGCGCCAGGCAGCCGACGAGACAGGTCCAGTAGGTGACGGGCATGTACTTGCGCAGGCCACCCATCTTGCGCATGTCCTGCTCGTGATGCATGGCGATGATCACGGAACCGGCCGCCAGGAACAGCAGCGCCTTGAAGAAGGCGTGGGTCATGAGATGGAAAATCGCGGCGCTGTAGGCGGAAACGCCCAAGCCCACCGTCATATAGCCGAGCTGCGACAAGGTCGAGTACGCCACCACCCGCTTGATGTCATTGCTGACGATGCCGATGAGGCCCATGAAGAAGGCCGTGGTCGAGCCGATGATCAGCACGAAGGACAAGGCGGTTTCAGACTGTTCGAACAGCGGCGACATGCGCGCTACCATGAAAATGCCGGCCGTGACCATGGTAGCGGCATGGATCAGCGCCGAGATCGGCGTCGGGCCTTCCATGGAATCGGGCAGCCAGATGTGCAGCGGAACCTGCGCAGATTTGCCCATGGCGCCGATGAACAAGCAAATGCAGGTGAAAGTAATCGCCGGCCAGGCCAGCGTGTTGGTGACATGGATCTGAGCGGCGACGATCTGGTCGGCGTGGCCGAAAACCGTGGCGTAGTCCAAAGAACCGGTGTAGCGCAGCACCGCGGCTATGCCTAGGACGAAGCCGAAGTCGCCGACCCTGTTCACCAGAAAGGCTTTCAGGTTGGCAAAGATGGCCGTGGGGCGCGTGTACCAGAAACCGATCAACAGATACGAGACCACGCCCACCGCTTCCCAGCCGAAGAACAGCTGCATGAAGTTGTTCGCCATCACCAGCATCAGCATGGAGAAGGTGAACAGCGAGATGTAGCTGAAGAAGCGCTGGTAGCCGTCGTCATCGGCCATGTAGCCGATGGTGTAGATGTGCACCATCAAGGATACGAAGGTCACCACCACCATCATCATCGCGGTCAGATGATCGATGAGGAAGCCCACTTCCATATGCAGACCGTCGCTCAACAGCCAGGTGTAGACCGTGGCGTTGTAAGTCTCGAGTCCGCCGAATTCCATCTGGTACAGCACATAGCAAGACAGCACGCAGGAAATTGCCACGCCCAAGATGGTGACGCTGTGCGCCCCTACCCGGCCGATGCTTTTGCCGAACAGGCCGGCAATGATGGCCGCCAATAAGGGCGCCAGCACGATGGTGAGATAGGTCGACTGCATGTCCCTTAGCCTTGAAGCGTGTCGATGTCTTCGACGTCGATGCTGCTGCGTTCGCGGAACAGCACCACCAGAATCGCCAACCCGATGGCCGCCTCGGCCGCCGCCACGGTCAGAATGAAGAACACGAAGATCTGGCCGGCGATGTCGCCGCGAAAGCGCGAGAAGGCCACGAAATTGAAGTTCACGGCCAGCAGCATCAATTCGATGCACATCAGCAGCACGATGATGTTCTTGCGGTTGAGGAACACGCCCGCCACCGCGATGGCGAACAGAATGCCGGACAGCGTCAGTACCGAGGTCAGGGAGATCACGTTTTCCTCTCGGAAGTCATTTTGACGATTCGCACCCGATCTTTGGCGCGCACCGCCACCTGCTTGGCGATGTCCTGCACTTTGCCGTTCTTGCGAGGCCGCAACGTCAGCACGATGGCGGCGACGCTGGCCACCAGCAGGATGACGGCGGCGACCTGCGCGGGATAGGCGTAGCGGGTAAACAGTTCCGTGCCGAGGTTGCGCGTGTTCGAATAACCCTCGGCAATGTCCGGCGCAGACCTGAAGGTGGCGCCGCCCAGATGTTTCACCACGATGATGTTGACGATGGCGAATACCACGAAGCCGGCCACCGCCACGGTCAAGGGCCAGTAGCCGACGAATTCCTTGCGCAGCTCTTCCAGGTTGATGTCCAGCATCATGACCACGAACAGGAACAGCACCATCACTGCGCCCACGTACACCAGCACCAGCACGATGCCCAAGAACTCGGCGTCCAGCAGTATCCAGATCACCGCGCTGTTGAAGAAGCACAGCACCAGCAATAGCGCCGAGTACACCGGATTGCGCGACAGGATCACGCCCAGCGCGGCGCACACCAGCACCGCGGCAAAGATGAAAAATAGAATCGTCGGAAACATCAACGATACCGCGCATCGGCGGCGCGATCGGCCGCAATCATGGCTTCATAACGCTCGCCGATGCCGAGCAGCTTGTCCTTGCTCATGATGTTCTCGCCGCGCTTTTCCATGTGGTATTCGTGCAGACGGGTCTCGACGATGGCATCCACGGGACAGGCTTCCTCGCAGAAGCCGCAATATATGCATTTGAACAAGTCGATGTCGTAGCGCGTGGTGCGGCGCGTGCCGTCCTGGCCGACATCCGATTCGATGGTGATGGCCAGCGCCGGACACACCGCCTCGCACAGCTTGCAGGCGATGCAGCGCTCCTCGCCGTTCGGATAGCGGCGCAAGGCGTGCAAGCCACGAAAGCGGTTGCTTTGGGGGGTCTTCTCTTCCGGGTAATTGATGGTCAGCTTGGGCTGGAACATCACCTTGAAGGTGACCCACAGACCCTGGAGCAACTCCCACAGCAGAAAGGTTTTCAAGAAATTTCGAATCGCGAGCATGACTAGTGCACCTTCCAAGGACCGACATGGAAATACACCATGACGCCCTCGACCAATAACCAGACCAGCGTGACGGGAATCAGCGCTTTCCAACCCAATCGCATGATCTGGTCATAGCGATAGCGCGGGAAGGTGGCGCGAAACCACAGGAACGCGAACATCGGAAATAATGTCTTCAGGCCGAACCAGAAGAAGCTCGGCGCAACCAGGAAACTGTCCTCCGGGATCACGCTCCAGCCATCGAAGGGCGAGAGCCAGCCGCCCAAGAAGAAGATCACGGTCAAGGCCGAGATCAAAATCATGTTGACGTATTCGGCCACGAAGAACAGCGCGAACGCCATGCCGGAGTAGTCGACATGGAAACCGGCGACGATTTCCGATTCGCCTTCGGCCACATCGAAGGGCGCGCGATTGGTTTCCGCCACGCCGGAGATGAAGTACACGATGAACAGCGGAAACAGCCAGGTCCAGTTCCAGCCGAACATGCCGGCCTGTGCATGGATGATGTCGCCGATGTTGAGGCTGCCCGCCGCCATCAGCACGCCCACCATGGCGAAGCCCATGGCGATTTCGTAGGCCACGATCTGCGCCGCCGAACGCATCGCACCCAGGAATCCGTACTTGGAGTTCGACGCCCAGCCCGCGAGGATGATGCCGTACACGCCCATGGAGGTGAGCGCCAGGATGTACAGCAGGCCCGCATCGATATTGGCGAAGGCATGTTCGGGGCGCAGCGGAATCACCGCCCAGATGGCCAATGCCGGCACCAAGGAGAGGAATGGCGCCACCCGGAACAGGAACCCATTGGCATCCGCCGGGATGAGGATTTCCTTGAACATCAGCTTGATCACATCCGCAAAGGGTTGCGCCAGGCCTAAAGGTCCGACCCGATTCGGTCCGCGGCGGACCTGCATCCAGCCGATTACTTTGCGTTCGAAATAGGTGTACATGGCCATGCACAGAATGATGCTGATGGTCACGATCACCGCCTGCACCAAGGTGAGCAGCGGAAAGGTCCAGTACGGCGTGATCAGGCCGGACAGGTAGTCGCGAATGGGGGTCCAATCCCACATGATCTAGAGCGTCGCGCGGGTCACGCGCCCGTCCTTGGTTTTTGCCAATGCGTCGGAGCCGCGCACCAGCACATCGCTTTGGTACGGCGGAACGTCGATCCAAGCGCCGCTGGGAGCGTGGCCGTTAGGTATGCCGCGCGACACGGCGCCGGCGGGCGCCGCTGCAAGCTCCAGGTTGGTGCCGCAGGCAGAGCGCAGGGCATCGCGGATCTCTTCAGAACTCATGTATTCCATGCCATGCAGACTGAGCAGGTTTGCCAGTACGCGCAGCACCTTCCAGCCCGGGCGCGCTTCGCCCAGCAATTTGACCGCCGCGGTCCAACTCTGCCAGCGGCCTTCAGCGCTCACATAAGTGCCTGAGGATTCGGCGAACGAGCCGATGGGCAGCACCACATGCGCGGTGTCGCGCAGGTTTTCCGGCAAATGCGTGGTGATGGCCACCACCAGCTCGGCGCTGCGCAGCGCCTGCGAAGCGGCGCCCGACGCACCGGCGCCCGACGCATCGACGCTCAAGTCGCCGGCAGGATCCACGCCGCCGAACAGCACGTAGGCCTTAAGCGCCGATTCCAACATGGCGCGCGCCGACAAGCCCACGGCAGTCGCTGGCGCCCCACCGGGCTCGCGATGCGGCACGGCGCCGGCAAGATAGGCGCCGGCGGCATTGGCGCCTTCAGTCAACAGACCCAAGCTCGCGCCGGTGAGTTCGGCCAGCATGGCGCCAAGCGCTTTCAATTGAGAATAGGCCGGGTGTCGTTGCGCCAAGGTGCCGAGAATAATGGCGCGATGAGTACCGTTGGACAGCGCCGTCACCGCCGAGCGATGCGCATCGGTGACGCCGGCGGCAGCCACGCCTGAGGGCACCGGCTTGTTGCCGGCAGCGGCCGCGGCGCTCACCAACGCAGACAGTTGTCCCACTAAATCCAGATCAGCGAGATAGGCCGCGATCGGGAACATGTAATCGAAGCGGCGCGGATTCAAGAACGCGATTTTGGCGCCGTTGGTTTTTATCGCCGCCTTGCGAATACGGTGCGCCAACAAGGGCATCTCATGACGCAGGTCCGAGCCGACGATGAGCACACCCTCGAGTTTCTCGACGTCGGCAATCGCCAGGCCCAGATTGGGGAATACCGCCTCGTGCTCCTGCGCGCGGAAATCCAGCTGCCGCAGGCGATGATCGATATTGCGGCTGCCCACCCCGCGCGCGATTTGCGCCAGCAGGTACAGCTCTTCCACTGTGGCCAAGGGCGAGGCCAGGAAGCCGACTGCAGCACCGCCATGGGCGGCGGCGGCTTTCTGCAAGCCTTCGGCGGCGGCATTCAAGGCCACTTCCCAGTCCACCACCTGCAAGCTGCCGTCGATGCGCAGCATCGGTTGGCTGACTCGATCGAGCGAGTAAATGCCCTCGAAGCCGAAACGATCCCGGTCCGCGATCCAGGTTTCATTCACCGCTTCGTTCTCGCGCGGCACCATGCGCATCAACTTGCCGCGCAGCACATGCGCGAACAGGTTGGTGCCGAAGGCGTCGTGCGGCGACACCAGTGCGGCTTGGGTCATTTCCCAGGCGCGGGCGTGATAACGAAACGGTTTGTTGTTCAGCGCGCCCACCGGGCACAGATCGATGATGTTGGCCGACAGCTCGTGATCGACGCTGTGCTCAATGTAGGTGCCGATCTCCATGTGCTCGCCGCGGCCCGTCGCGCCCATCTGCGGATAGCCTTGGATTTCGGCGCCGAAACGCACGCAGCGGGTGCAGTGAATACAGCGGGTCATGTCGGTGGACACCAACGGACCCAGGTTCTTGTCCTTCACCACGCGCTTGCGTTCGCTGAAGCGCGAGATGTCGCGGCCATAGCCTAAGGCCAGATCTTGCAGTTCGCATTCGCCGCCCTGATCGCAGATCGGACAGTCCAAAGGATGGTTGATCAGCAAGAATTCCATGGTCGCGCGCTGCGCCGCCACGGCCTTAGGACTCTTGGTGAACACCTTCATGCCCTCCGCGACCGGGGTGGCGCAGGCGGGCAGCGGCTTCGGCGCCTTTTCCACTTCCACCAGGCACATGCGGCAATTGGCGGCGACGCTCAGCTTGTCGTGATAGCAGAAGCGCGGAATGTAAATGTTGGCCGGGTCGGTGGCCTGCATGATCATCTGACCCTTGCGGGCCACAACCTTCACGCCGTTGACTTCGATGTTGACCGTGTCGTCGCTCATGTTGCCCTACGCCGCCACCGGCGCTGCATCGGCCGGCGCACCCGCGGCGCCGTCCACCAGTGAGCGGCCCTTGTGTTCGATCATGTACTGAAATTCGGGCCGGAAATGCTTCAAGAAGCTTTGCACCGGCCAGGCCGCGGCATCGCCCAGTGCGCAGATGGTGTGGCCTTCGATGCGATTCGCCACATCGAGCAACAGCGCCAGATCCTCGCTGCGCCCCTGGCCGGCGATGATTCGCTTCAGCATACGATCCAACCATCCCGTGCCTTCGCGGCAGGGCGTGCATTGGCCGCAGGACTCGGACATATAGAAGCGCGCCAGTCGCTCCAGCGCCCGCACCATGCAAGTAGACTCGTCCATGACGATGACTGCGCCGGTACCGATGGACGAGCCGGCCTTCTTTACCGAGTCATAGTCCATGTTGGTGGCCCACATGATGTCGGCGGGCAGCACCGGACAGGACGATCCGCCGGGGATTACCGCTTTCAGTTTCCTGCCCTTCCACACGCCGCCCGAAATTTGCATCAGATCCTTGAAGGGAATGCCCATGGGCAATTCGTAATTGCCGGGCTTTTCCACATGTCCCGACACCGAGAAAATGATGGTGCCGCCGGAATTGACCGGGCCAAGACCTGCGAACCATGCTGCGCCCTTGCGCATGATGGTCGGCACCGAGGCAAAACTCTGCGTGTTGTTGATGGTGGTGGGCTTGCCGAACAAACCAAAATTCGCAGGGAATGGCGGCTTGAAGCGCGGCTTGCCGGGCTTGCCTTCCAGCGACTCGAGCAGTGCCGTCTCTTCACCGCAGATATAGGCGCCGGCTCCTATGAAGGTGTGCAAATCGAAGTCGATGCCGGAACCCAAAATGTTCTTGCCCAGCAGGCCCGCGGCATAGGCTTCGGCCAACGCGGCCTCGAAGCGCGGAATGGGTTCGCCCAAGAACTCGCCGCGAATGTAGTTGTAGCCCACCGTCGCCGTCATGGCGTATCCGCCGATGGCCATGCCTTCGATCACCGAATGCGGGTTGTAGCGCAGGATGTCGCGGTCATGGCAGGTGCCGGGTTCGGATTCGTCCGAATTGCACACGGCGTACTTCTGCACCGGCGAGGAGCGCGGCATGAAGCTCCACTTCACGCCCGTGGGAAAGGCGGCGCCGCCGCGGCCGCGCAGGCCCGAGGCTTTGACCTCGTCGATGATTTTCTCGCGCGGCGGCTGCTCGCGCAGGATCTTCTCCCAAGCCTCATAGCCGCCGAATTTTCGATAGCCCTCCAGCGTCCACGGGCGCTCGTATTTGAGCGCCTCGAACAACACCAGATTGTGCTCGTAAGCCATCCGCGGACCTCTTAAGTCAACTCGTCCAAAATCTTATTGATCGAATCCGGCGTCAGGTTCTCGTAGAACACATGATCCACCATCATCATGGGCGCGCCGGTGCACGCCGCCAGGCACTCTTCCTCGCGCTTCAAATAGATCCGGCCATCCGGCGTGCTCTCGCCGGTCTTGATGCCGAGTTTCTTCTCGACCTGATCGACCACTTCCTGCGAGCCGCGCAGCATGCAGGAAATATTGGTGCACACCGAAATATGATGCCGGCCGCAGGGCTTGGTCTCGAACATGGAATAGAACGAGGCCACCTCGTACACCAGAATGTTCGGCAGGCCCAGGTAAGCCGCCACCGCATCCATGAGATCCGGCGTCAAGAAACCCTGGTTCTCATGCTGCACGGCATGCAGCGCGGAGATTACGGCCGAGCGCTTGCGATCCGGCGGGAACTTCGCCACCCAATGGTCGATCTCTTCCCGGACGTGATCGGACAACTGC
>JAXDQN010000152.1:0-3515 GCA_034667865.1 Gammaproteobacteria bacterium | reverse complement strand
GTCGTCCAAGCGCTCCATGGCCAAATAGGAGCGACCCAGCATGAGCCACCCCGTCACATCGCTGGGCTGCTGCTGCAGATGCTGTTCCAATTTGGCCACCATGGCCGCCACATCCGGAGCGCCGGCGGTTGCGTCCGCCGTTGCCGGCGGCGCATGCCAGTTGAAATTCGACCATAGCGGGTACAGACCCGCGGCCGCGCCCATCACCACGATGGCCGCCAGGGCACCGACGATGCGGCTGTGGCGATCGCGCAGCAGCGGCCATGCGACCGCCGCGGCGGCCAACACCGCCATGGCGGCGGCAATGACGATGAAGCTGTTCATTCGTCGAGCGGCATGCGCGAGCGCTGGCGCACCACGCGAAAGATGATGCCCATCCCCAGAATGAGCACGATGAAAGGTGCGCCCCAGATCAAGAATGTTTTAGTGCCCAAGGGCGGCGCATAACGCACGAAGTCGCCGTAGCGATCGGTCATGTATTTGAAAATGGCGTCATCGCTCTTGCCGGCCACCAGCATCTCGCGCACCTGGCGACGCAGGTCCACGGCCAGCTCCGCGTTCGAATCCGCGATCGACTCGTTCTGGCACACCAGGCAACGCAACTCCTTGGCGATGCTCTCGAAGCGTGATTGCAACGCAGGGTCTTCCAGCTGCCCGTTAAGGTCCACCGCGCCGGCGCTGAGCGTGAAAAGCACCGCGATCAAACCCAGAAGCAAGCCGGCAATTTTCAAGCGCCGCCCTGCTGCGCCGCGGCGATACGCGGCACGAATTCTTCATTCCAGACCTGTTGGGTGATCGGAGAAATATACTTGAAGAGTACTTGACCGCCCTTGCCCACCAGGTAGGTCTCGGGCGCGCCATACACGCCCCAATCGATGGCGGCGCGCCCATCGCCGTCGAAGGCCACCGTCTGGTACGGGTTGCCGAGTTGCTGCAGCCACAGCTTGGAGCGATCGCGGTTGTCCTTCCAATTCAGCCCGATGAGCGGCACCAAGTGAGTCTGCGAAATGGCCAACAGCGCCTCATGTTCCTCGCGGCACGGCACGCACCAGGTGGCCCATACGTTCAGCACATACACCTGACCCTTGAGCGTGGAATTACTGACGATACGATTGGCATCGAGCACATCGGTGAGCGCGAATTCCGGCGCCGGCTTGCCGATCAGCGGTGAGGGCAGCGCGTGGATATCGCGCTTCGGGTTCAAGCCGAAGGCGAACAGCGCCGCGAGCGCGACGAAAGCCGCAAATGGCAGCAGGAATTTCCACATTAGACGGTGCCTAGTTCGGCGCGCCCGGCGCGAGGCGTTTTAGAGGGCTGCGCCGCATCGGCAGTCGCTTTGACGCGGTAGCGCCGGTCGGTGGCCGCCAACAGGCCGCCCAACGCCATGATGATGGCGCCCAACCAGATGTAGCGCACCAAGGGTTTGTATTGGATGCGCATGCTCCACGCGTCTTGTCCCAGCGGATTGCCCATGGCGACGAACAGATCGCGGGCCCAATTCACCGAGATGGCGGCTTGGCTGTTGTCGGTTTGCTGCACCCAGAAGTGGCGCTTTTGAGGTTTGAGGGTCGTCACGGGCTTGCCGCCGCGGGTCACAACCACGGTGGCTTCGACTGCGTCGTAGTTCGGACCGCGTACATTGACGGCATTGATGAATTTAAAATCGTAGCCGGCGATGGCAAAGCTGCCGCCGGGCTTTAGCGCCACGTCCTTCTCGATTTTGTAGCTCTCCACCCCGCTCGCGCCGATGGCGAACATGCCGACGCCTAAGTGCGCCAGGCACATACCGAGCATCGCCGCCGTCACCGTTTGCTGTTGACGCCAGCGGCGCAGCGGTTCGAGCACGGCCGAGAAAATGACCCAAAAGCCGAAACTGAAACCAATCAGGCCGATCGGGTGGAATTCGCGAAACACGATGCCTTGAATGGCGATCGACAACAGCACCGCCACAACCCCCAGCCACCACAGTGGCTGCGCCGTGACCGTAAGTTTGCCGCGCCGCCAGGCCGAGTGCATGCCAACGACCAAGAAAACCATCAAGGGCAATACCGGCACCAGGAACATCACCGCGAACACCGGCGGTCCCACCGAAATTTTGCCGATATTCAGCAACTCGTACACCAGCGGCGAGAGCGTGCCCCACAGCACCAGCGCAGCCACGCCGACCAGAATGACGTTGTTGACCAGCAGGAAAAATTCGCGCGAAAACAACTCGAAGCCGCCAGGGGCATACAGCTTCGGCGCTCGCCAGGCGTACAGCGTGAGTGAACCGCCGATGGTCAGCACCAAAAACGCCAAGATATACAGTCCACGCGTAGGATCGGAGGCGAACGAATGCACCGACACCAGCACGCCGGAACGCACCAGGAACGTGCCGACCAGGCTGAGTGAGAATGCAAAAATGGCGAGCAGCAACGTCCAGCTCTTGAAGATGCCGCGCTTCTCGGTGACGCTGAGCGAATGGATCAAGGCGGTGCCCACCAGCCAGGGCATGAACGAGGCATTTTCGACCGGATCCCAGAACCACCAGCCGCCCCAGCCTAATTCGTAATAGGCCCACCAACTGCCCAACGCGATGCCGATGGTTTGAAACAACCACGCGAAAATGGTCCAAGGCCGGGTCCATTTGGCCCAGGTCTGGTCCAAACGTCCTTCCAGCATGGCGGCGCAGGCAAACGCAAAGGCGACCGAGAATCCGACATAGCCGGTGTAGAGCATGGGCGGATGAATGGCGAGCGCGAAATCCTGCAGCACGGGATTCAAGTCAGCGCCATCTTGCGCGGCCGGAATCAAGCGCGTGAAGGGATTCGAGGTCCAGAGGGTGAACAGCATGAAGCCCGAGCTGATCAGTCCCATGACACCCAGCACACGGCTCGAAAAACTCAGCGGCAAGCCGCGGCTAAAGGCCGCCACCGCCACGCTCCAGATCGACAGGATCAAAATCCACAGCAGCAGCGATCCCTCGAGCGCACCCCACACGGCCGCCACTTGATAAAAGCGCGGCAGATGCGAATTGGAATTGCGCGCCACGTACAGTACCGAAAAATCGTTGTGCACGAAGGCATACACCAGGCAGGCGAAGGCCAGCGCCACGAACACGAATTGACCGGTCACCGCCGGGCGCGCCACCGCCATCCAGGTGCTGTTGCCGCGCCAGGCGCCGCTCAGGCCGAAAAATGCCTGCGACACAGACAGTACGAAGGCCAGGATCAGCGCGAAAATTCCTAATTCAGGTGCCATGTCATTGCGGCCTCAGGTGATGGGCTGACGCGCCGCTGGATGCGCCGCGGTTTTATTCTTCAATGATGCGGCCACTTCCGGCGGCATGTATTTCTCGTCGTGCTTGGCCAGCACCTCGTCGGCGACGAAGGTGCCATGGGAGTCCAGGGCGCCGTGCGCGATGATGCCCTGGCCTTCGCGAAACAGATCCGGCAGCACGCCGGTGTATTGGACCGGCACTTCGTGCGCAAAATCCGACAGCACAAAACTCACTTTCAAATCGCCGGGGTCGCGCG
>JAXDQN010000151.1:0-12150 GCA_034667865.1 Gammaproteobacteria bacterium | reverse complement strand
AACCGCCCTGATTCAGGTCGTCGAAGAACAAACCGCCGACACCGCGGGTTTCATTCCGGTGCGGTAGAAAAAAATAGCGATCGCACCAGTCCTTATATTTTTGGTAAGCGTCGGTTCCCAGGATGCGGCAGGCGTCGCGCGCCGTACGATGCCAATGCAGCACATCGTCAGCGTAAGGATAGTAGGGCGTGAGATCGAACCCGCCGCCGAACCACCAAACCGCAGGGCCGGTGTGCGGCCTGGCAATGAGGAAGCGGACATTGCAATGCGTGGTGGGGACGTGCGGATTGCGCGGATGAAACACCAGCGACAATCCCATGGCTTCGAACGGCGCGCCGGCGATTTCCGGCCGAGCGTTCGACGCGGAAGGCGGCATGCGTTCGCCGAAGACATGCGAAACCGAAACGCCGGCGCGCTCGAAAACCGCGCCGTCGCTCAGGATGCAGCTTTCGCCGCCGCCGCCTTCGGGACGGGTCCACGGATCGCGGCGGAATTTCGCGCTGTCCACCGCCTCGACGGCCGCCGTGATTCGATCTTGTAGTTCGCTCAGGTAGCCTTTGACTCTGGATGCGTCAGCCGAATCAGTCATGCGCCTCCCTTACGACTTTTTTTTCGCGGGACTCTTTTTGGCTTTGACCGCAGCGGCGGCAGGCTTGGCTTTGGCGGGCGACTTCGTCTTGGCAGACGACTCGGCCGGCGGCTGTGGCTGAGATTTGAGCGGCGCTTTCTTGTTGGCTGCAGCCTTCGAGCTTTTCGCCGCCTGGCGGATCGGCGTCTCGGCAACGCCGCCATCGGTTGCTGCGGCGGCCTTGGCTTTCTTTCCCGCCTTCGACGCCGGCGCTTTGGCATTGGCGCCTTTCTTGGCGCCACGCCCCCATTTCCCAAAGGTGCGCACCGGGGCCGCTGCCAGCAGCGTCTGGCATTCTTCCAAAGTCAGGCTCTTGGGCTCTTTATCCTTGGGGATTTTGGCGTTGCGCTGCTTGTCCGTGATGTAAGGACCATAGCGGCCGTTCAACACCTGAATGCCGGCATCTGGGAAATCCAGGATCAGCCGGTTGGCATCCGCGATCTCTTTTTCCTTGATGACTTCGAGCGCGCGCTCCGGTGTGATCTCGTAGGGATCGTCGGTCTTCAGCGAGACGTACTTGGCGCCATACTTCACGTAGGGCCCAAAGCGTCCGACATTGGTGGTGATTTCATCGCCGGCAGCGGTGGTTCCCAGCTTGCGCGGCAGCTTGAACAACTCCATCGCTTGCTCGTGGGTGATGTCATCCATCTTCTGACCGGGCCGCAGTCCGGCGAATCGCGGTTTGTCCTCATCGTCCTTGGTGCCGATTTGCACGAAAGGCCCGAAGCGGCCCATGCGAACGCTCATGGGCTTGCCGCTCACCGGATCCTTGCCCAGATCGCGCGCCTGCGCCACTTCCTCGCGGCTCACCGAGGTCTCGATGTGCTCCACCAGGTCGATGAAGGGCTTCCAGAACTTATCCAGCAGCGGCACCCATTCCTGCTCGCCGTTGGCGATGGCGTCCAGGTCATCTTCCATTTTCGCAGTGAAATCGTAGTCCACGTAGGTGGTGAAGTACTGCGTCAAGAATCGGCTGACGATCTTGCCAATATCGGTGGCGGTAAACCGGCGGCTCTCGATCTCGACATACTGACGGTCGCGCAAGGTCGAAATGATCGAAGCATAGGTCGAAGGACGGCCGATGCCGTATTCCTCGAGCGCCTTCACCAACGAGGCCTCCGAAAAACGCGGCGGCGGTTCGGTGAAATGCTGGGCCGGCTGGACGCCCAGCAGCTTGACCACGTCGCCTTCCTTCATGGGCGGCAGCACATGGTCCGAATCGTCTTGAACGGCATCGTCCAGGCCTTCCTGATACACCGAAATGTAGCCCGGCTTGACCAAGGTCGATCCATTGGCGCGCAGCACGGTACGCTGGGGGCCGTCGGCGCCGGCGCGCATCTCCACCGTGACCGTATCGAAGATTGCCGGCGCCATCTGGCAGGCGACAGTGCGTTTCCAGATCAGAGAATACAGCCTGAATTGATCCGAATCGAGCTTGCTCTCGATGTCGCCGGGCAACACGCTGGCCGACGTGGGCCGAATCGCTTCGTGGGCCTCTTGCGCGTTCTTCGACTTGGTCTTGAAAATGCGCGGCTCTTCCGACAGGCCGGCCTGACCGTATAGCTGCACGATGACCTCGCGGACATGGCCGATGGCTTCCTGCCCAAGGTTGAGCGAATCGGTGCGCATGTAGGTGATCAAGCCCACCTGGCCCTCGCCGATATCGATGCCTTCGTACAGCTGTTGCGCCACGCGCATGGTCTTTTGGGCGCTGAAGCTGAGCTTGCGCGCCGCCTCCTGCTGCAGCGTCGAGGTGGTGAACGGCGGTGCAGGATTACGTTTGCGCTGTTTGCGGTCCACCGTCAGAACGGTGAGCGCGCCCTGGGCAGCCTCATTAAGAGTGGCCTCGACGTCGCGCGCCTGCTGCTCCGTGGTGAAACTGAACTGTTCCACCTTGGCGCCTTGGTATTCCACCAACTTGCCGGGAAACTTTTGTTCCGAATGCTCCAGTTCGGCGTCGATGCTCCAGTATTCGCGTGCCACGAAAGCGGCGATTTCGTCTTCGCGCTCGCAAATCATGCGCAATGCCGGGCTCTGCACGCGGCCGGCGGACAGACCCGGCCGGACTTTCTTCCACAGCAACGGCGACAGATTGAATCCCACCAAGAAATCCAAGGCGCGCCGTGCTTGCTGGGCATTCACCAATTCGACGGCCAATTTGCGCGGGCTGGCCATGGCTTCGCGCACCGCGTTTTTGGTGATCTCGTAGAAGGCGACGCGATGTACTTCTTTGCCTTTGAGTTCGCCCTGCGCTTTCAGCAATTCGAACAAATGCCAGGAAATGGCTTCGCCCTCGCGATCGGGGTCAGTGGCCAGATAGAGCGAGTCGGCCTTTTTGAGCGCCCGCGAAATGGCATCGATGTGCTTTTGATTGCGTTCGACGATCTGGTACTTCATGGCGAAGTGGTGATCGGGGTCGACGGCGCCTTCTTTCGGCACCAGGTCGCGCACGTGGCCGTAAGAGGCCAGCACCTCGTAGTCTTTGCCGAGGTATTTCTTGATGGTCTTCGCCTTGGCAGGCGATTCCACGATAACGAGATTGCTGCTCAAAGTCGTCTAATGCAAAGCGTCAGTGCGCTCTTCGAAGACCAGATCTTCCATTTGAGCGTAGGCGGACTCTTGACCGGGCTGGCTGAAGAGCACCATCAGCACCACCCATTTCACCTGTTCGATGTCGATTTCATCCGCTTCGAGTGCCATTAGACGGTCGATCACCAATTCACGTTCCGTGCCCGAGAGAATGCGCACGTTCTCCAAATACATCAGATAGCCGCGTACGTCCGTGTCGAGTCGGACCAATTCCTGGCTGCTGAACACCCGCACGGCGCGCGCGGTGGCCTCGGCCACCTTGCCCAGCTGTTCGCCGGAAAGGCCATCCAGCCATTCCAGCGCGCGCTCGATGTCCGGTTCGGCGAATCCGGCTTTGTCCAATTCGAGCTTCAAGGTATTCCGATCCGGCCGCGGCTCGTCGTCGGCGCTCATGTAGTTCTCAAAGAGATAGATGAGTAGATCGAGAACGTTATCTTTCAACCCGGCTCCTAACAACTCGGGAGTAGCGGCCTCCGGGGGCAGCCTGAACGTGGCCTTCGAGTTCGAGGATCAACATCATCGAGGACACGGCTTCTGGCTTCAATCCGGTGCGAACCACCAGTAGATCGAGGTCCGCAGAATCAAAGCCGAGCGCATCTAACAAGATTTTGTGTTCCTTGTCCAATCCCGCCTCAATTCCAGGGGGCGAGAAATGCCCGCCTTTGGAGCGCGCCGGACCGTCGAAGAAAGCCGAAAAGTTCAACTCGCTCAATATATCAGCCGTGCTCTCGGTCAATTTGGCGCCGGCGCGAATCAGTTCGTGACAGCCGCGGCTCAACGGATTGCGGATCGAGCCCGGAACGGCAAACAGCTCCCGATTATGGTCAGCGGCGAGCCGGGCGGTAATCAGCGATCCGCTGCGCCGCGCCGCCTCGACCACCAGCGTACCGAGGCTCAAGGTTGCGATCAGCCGGTTCCGCCGCGGAAAATTCTCGCGCCGCGGCGGCGTTTGCAGCGGAAACTCGCTGAGCAGTGCGCCCTGAAAGCAGATCTCGTCGCTGAGCTGCAGATTGCGGTGCGGATAAATGATGTCAATTCCTGAGCCCAGCACCGCAACGGTGATGCCTTGCGCTGCCAGGGCGCCGCGATGGGCGGCGGTGTCGATGCCCTCGGCCAGGCCGCTGGTAATGCCCAGTCCGCTGGCTGCGAGCGCCTCAGCCAGCTCAAACGCCGTCTCCCGCCCGGCGGGTGTGGGGTTGCGGCTGCCGACGATGGACAGTTGCGGATCGTTCAGTACCGCGGCGTTCCCCACTACATATAAGGCGATCGGGCAGCGTGTCGTGTTTTCCAGCAGTCCGGGAAAGGCGCCGTCCGTATATGGCAGGATCTGATGGCGCGGATGCTGCAGCCATTTGCGTTCGGCCGCCGTCGGCGCGGCCGCTCGGCTCGCGAGGAAGTCACGCGTTGACGGCGGCAGTCCGGCGCGTTGCCGATCTGCATCGGTGGCGGAAAGAATATCGCGCGCGCTTGATCCGGTGCTTTGCGCTGCTCGGAGCAACTCGAGGTCGAGCGCGGGCGCGCGGGTCAGCGCCATCCAGGCCAAGGCTTCTTCCTCTGCCAGCATCGCCGCGATTGTCTCGCAGGGACGGCGCGGACAGCCTCAGCCAACTGCACGCGAACGCACAGATACTCATAAATAAAAAGGCCGAGCCTTGCCGCTCGGCCTTTTCATAGATCGCTATCCCGATTTACGGATTTTGGATTTTGTCAGCCACGCGAATCATATTGGTGGCTTCCATCACCAAGCCA
Organism: Gammaproteobacteria bacterium; assembly: GCA_034667865.1. Classification (GTDB taxonomy): domain Bacteria; phylum Pseudomonadota; class Gammaproteobacteria; order Steroidobacterales; family Steroidobacteraceae; genus Bog-1198. The sequence continues at coordinate 7,184 of JAXDQN010000151.1, read as the reverse complement.
TAGCTCATGTGTTCGAAGGTCTTGAACACCATGAAGGTGCCGGTGCGCTCGGACGGCAGCTGCACCTTCTTGGTCGTCAGTCCGCGCAGAGCGAAGAAACCCTTCTTGTCGGTGTCATCGACAAACGGACCCGAGTCGTAAATCGCCAATACATTGCCCGGAACCAGGCCATCGCTGGCGCCGCGATTGACCACCACCACTTCGTACTGGCCGATGACGGTCACGCCATTGGCAACCGAAATGATGCGGCCGTGGGTTTGCACCTTGGGCGGGGCGGGTATGAAATCCAACGGCACATCGACGCCGCCACGGAACAACTTATCGCCCGCTTCGGTTTCGCGGGCCGAGTCCGTCATGATCAAGGTGGCCGGATCGCCGCCGCGCGTGACATGGCCGGAGCCCGTATAAATCCCGTCGTAGCCGAGAATCCTGTTGTCATCGGGATCGCGCAGCGCGTCGCCGACGCGCACGATGTTGTAGTGGCCGCCCAACTCTACCGCGTCGGTAAAGCCGCGCGCATACAGGGTGTCGCCATTGGACATGACGACGTGCAGGTCACGCGTCGCCAGCACATAGGGAGCGCTCTTGATCTGCTCCTGGTCCAAAACGGAAGGCTTGGACATGAATGCCGCGACGGTTTGGTACGGAATGGTGGTCACCGCCTGCTCGTAAGGCTCGCTGCGAACCCGCGGCGAGACCTTCAAAGCATCGCCGCGCTGCAGCACGATTCTCGGCTGGCCGTCGATAAACACCAGCCGCAGCGTGTCGCCGGGATAAATCAGGTGTGGATTCTGGACCTGGGGATTTACCTGCCAGATTTCGGGCCAGAACCAGGGATCGCGCAGGAATACCTTGGCGATGGCCCATAGCGTGTCGCCCTTCTTGACTACGTAGCTGTCGGGAGCGTTCGGTGCCAGCGGCACCGATTCGCGCGGCGCATCGGTTGCTGAGACGGTGGACGGCGCACCGGCATCGATGGCCGCTTCCATGGCGGTCTTTTGATCGCCGACCACGGTTCCCTCGATGGTGGGCTGCGCGTCGCTGATGGGTACCGGCGCCGATCTCGGGGCCTCGGTACGGCATCCCGCGATCAATACGATGGATACAATAGTTAGGGCTAGTTTCTGATGACCATGCATTCGTTTCGCTCCCATTCAGTCACCGTCTTATGGTGCCGGGCTCACTGATATACTGCCGACCTGCCGCCTAAGACTGGGACGTAGCGCCCGTTTTTACCGTTTCCCAACGCTTTACGCGCCGGCAAGCGAGGCATTAAGTTAAGCAGCGGCGGAACTTTAGCAACAATCCTCAGCCAAAAACACGATATTGCTCTCATAACTCCCATGACAAAGCTCGTAATTCTCGAGTATCCCGATCCCAGACTGCGGAAGACGGCCGAACCTGTGACGGTGGTCGATGATGCGGTGCGTCAATTGGCCGATGACATGCTGGAAACTATGTATGCCAAGAATGGCGTCGGCCTGGCTGCCACCCAGGTGGATGTCCATCGGCGAATGATCGTGCTCGATATCAGCGATGGGCGCGATCAGCCGCTGGTGCTGATCAATCCTGAGATTCTGAGCCTGGAGGGCAAGGGCCCCGGTGAAGAGGGATGTCTTTCGTTGCCGGGAATCTACGATAAATTATCGCGCGCCACGCGCATTCGCGTACGGGCCTTGAATCGCGACGGCAACAGCTTCGAGAGGGACGCCGAGGGCTTGTTGGCCGTGTGCATTCAGCACGAGATGGACCATCTCGTGGGCAAGCTGTTCGTCGACTATCTCTCCGAGCTGAAGCGCCAGATGATCCGTCGCCGTCTCGAAAAAGAACGAAAAAATCGCTCCACTGGAAGCGAGACTCGCGTAGCGGCGTCGAGCGCCGCCACGCCCGCTCTTTGAGCTTTGAGCAACGCTCGTTCCTCTTTGCGGCTGGGTTTCGCCGGCACGCCTGAATTTGCCGTCCCGGCGTTGCAGCGGTTGGCGGCCGCCCACTCCATTGCCGTGGTCTTCAGCCAACCTGATCGCCCGGCAGGACGCGGCCAAGCGTTGCAGGCCAGTCCGGTCAAGCGCAAGGCGCTCGAGTTGGGTCTCGAGCTGCAGCAACCGGCGAGTTTCAAGTCCCCGGACGCTCTGGAACTGCTGCGCGCCGCGCGCATGGATGCGCTGATCGTAGTGGCCTACGGACAGATTTTGCCGGCCGCCGCCTTGAGTATTCCCAAGCTTGGCTGCCTCAACATTCATGGTTCGCTGTTGCCGCGGTGGCGTGGCGCCGCGCCGATACAGCGCGCCATACTGGCGGGCGACTGTGTGACCGGCGTGACCATCATGCGCATGGAAGCCGGACTCGACACCGGTCCGATGCTGATATCCCGCCAGGCCGATATTGGCTTGCGGGACAACGCGCAAACGGTACACGACAAGCTTTCCGGCCTTGGTGCCGATTTGATTCTGGAATCGTTGGCGGCGTTGGCCGCGGGCACCGCGCACGAGGTGCCGCAGCCTGCCGACGGAGTGACCTATGCTGAGAAGATCTCCAAAGCCGAAGCACCCATCGATTGGCAGCATGCCGCGGGACAGATTTCGCGCCAGGTGCGTGCCTTCAATCCATGGCCGATCGCGCAGACCCAGTTCAATGGTGAGGCGCTGCGCATCTGGGACGCCGAGACGATCGATCTGCATTTCGCCGGCGCGGGCCGCGATGTGAAACCGGGCACCGTTCTGGCCGCAACCGGCGAGGGCATCGATGTCGCCTGCGGCAGCGGCGTGTCGCGCATTCTTCGTTTGCAGCTGCCCGGCCGAAAACCACTGACGGCTCAAGAATTCCTACAGGGACAGCGGCTGACCGGCGCTTTCTTCGCCTCAACATGAAAGGCGCCGCCAGTGCGCGCTCCCTGTCCGCGCATGCGGTCGCGCGCGTGTTGCGCGAGGGCGTAACCCTCGATGCCGCGCTCAAGCATGCGCTGGTCGCGGCGGATCCGAAGCTTCACGCCTCGGTGCGTTCCTTGAGCTACGGCGCGGTTCGAGGTTATTTTCGCCACGAGGCCATCCTCGGCAAGCTGCTATCGACGCCGGTACGCTCGTTGGATTTTTTAGTGCGCGCCCTGTTGTCGGTGGCGTTGTTCGAAATCGAAGATCAGCGCACCCCGGAATATGCGGTGGTGGATGCGGCGGTTCAGACCGCCAAGGCCACTGACGCGGTACGCGCATCGGGGCTCATCAATGCGGTGCTGCGGCGTTATTTACGCGAACGCAAGAGCGTGGATGCCGATGTCGCCAGCCGCCCGGCTACGCGTCATGCCGCGCCAATCTGGCTCGCCGATCTGATGCGGGCGGACTGGCCGGTGCGGTGGACCCAGCTGCTCGCGGCCAGCGACGTTGCGGCGCCGATGTGGCTGCGCGTCAACAGCCGACTCAGCAACACCCAGGATTATTTGCGCCAACTTCAGGATGCGGGAATGCCGGCCCGCGCCGAGGAGCGCGTGCCCTACGCCATCGTGCTGGAGACTCCATGCGATGTGCATGCGCTGCCGGGATTTTCCAGCGGCGTGGTGTCGGTCCAGGATCTGGGGGCGCAGTGCGTGGCGTTTCCGCTTAGCTTGGCGCCGGGTCTGCGCGTTCTGGATGCCTGTGCCGCTCCTGGGGGCAAAACCGCTTTGATCGCGGAACGCGCACCGAATCTCAAGAAACTGGTCGCCTTGGATGTGGATCCGAATCGTTTGGCGCGAGTGCGCGAGAACTTAATCCGTGCCGACCTGGTGGCCGAGGTCCTCCATGGCGACGCCTCCGCACCCGCCAAATGGTGGGACGGCGAGCCCTTCGACCGCATCTTGCTGGACGCCCCGTGTTCCGGTCTCGGCGTGATTCGCCGCCATCCTGACATTCGGTTGCGCAAGTCCCCGGCGGAAATCGACAAATTGCCGGCGCTGCAAAGCAAGCTGCTGCGCGCGGTATGGGATCTGTTGGCGCCGGGCGGCCGGCTGGTGTACGCGACATGCACCGTCACGCATAGCGAAAACCGCGGCGTCTTGGCTGAGTTTTTGAACAGCGTCCCAGGGGCAAGCATTATCCCCGTGGGTGCGTGGGAGGGATGGCCCGGATTCGGCGAAGCGGACGCATTCGGCCGGCAAATCCTGCCCGGTGAAGCGGCTGCGGACGGCTTCTATTATGCTGCATTGACAAAACAATGAATGCGCCGCGCCTGACAACCAACCGCTTGGACCGCTGCCGGACCTCGTCCGTGAAGCAGCGGCCCTGGCTGTGGGTAGCGATCGCCGCCCTGCTGTGGTTCCAGCCATTGTTTGCCGACGGTTTGGAAGGTCGCTTCGAAGTTCGCACGGCATCGCTCGAGCTCAGAGACAGCGTCTATCAGATGAACTCGCGCATTGCGCTGCCCATCAGTGAAGCGGTGCGGCGCGGATTGGCTGAAGGCGTGCCCTTGAGCTTGGAGCTCGATCTCAACATCAAGCGCGTGCGGCAGTTGCTGCCCAACTCCACGGTCGCGGAGCTGACGCAGCGCTATCACTTGCAATACAACGCGGTCAGCGCCCGCTACACCTTGCGCAACGACAACAGCGGTCAGCAGGAATCCTTGGGCACCATCGATGCGGCGCTGGAGCAGCTCGGGGACGTGAAAAACCTCCCGGTCCTGGATAAAGCACTGATCCAGCCAGACCGCCGCTATGAGGCAAATCTGCGCGCCAGGGTCGATTTTGGCACCGTGCCGTTTACCCTGCGCCTGTTGATGTTCTGGGTCAGCGATTGGCACCGTGACAGCGACTGGTACGCGTGGACCTTCCAGCCATGATCCGCAAGTACGGTTCCACCGTGTTGGGCAGCATCGGCGTGGTGCTCTGGCTGGTGGCGCTGTACCTGCTGGCTTCGGCGGCACAGAATTCGGAAAAATTTGTCGGTTGGCTGCCGTGGATATTGCTGATCAACATTTCTGGATTGATCACGCTGTTGCTGCTGCTTGCCGGCAAGCTGACGCGGCTGGTGCGCGACTATCGGCGTCACGTGCCCGGATCGCGCCTCAAGGGCCGCACCGTCGCCATCTTCAGCGCCTTGGCGGTGACACCGATCCTGGTGGTTTACTATTTCTCGCTGCAATTCCTCAATCGCGGCATCGATAGCTGGTTCGAAATCGAAGTCAGCCAGGGCTTGAAGGATACGCGCGAGTTGTCGCATGCCGCGCTCGAAGTGCGCGTCAGGGAATTCTTGCAGCACACCCAGGTTGTAGCGCATTCGCTGTCCGGCACGCCGGATTTTCAACTGGCGGGCACTCTGGATCGCCAGCGGCGCGACAGCACTGCAGTGGAATTTACCATCTTAGGTCCGCAACAACGCATCATTGCGACCAGCTCGGATCGGCCGATGGATATGCTGCCGGTCCCCGCCACCGACGAAATGCTGCTGCAGCTGCGCCGTGGCCGTCCCTACGTCAGTCTCGATACGGATTCGGTCGGCGGTTACGTGATCCGCGCGGCGGCGCCTTTCGATGACAGCAGCGGCAGCTCGCGCGTGTTGATCGCGCTGTATCCGGTGCCGCAGCAGTTGAGTCAATTGGCGGACACCGTGCAGCGCTCCTATACGCAGTATGCGAACTTGGTGCAATTGCGGCGGCCGCTGAAATCGACTTTCGTCTTGATCTTGACCTTCGTGGTTTTGATGTCGCTGATTGCGGCCGTTTATGGCGCTTTCTTCGCCGCACAGCGCCTGGTGCAACCGGTGCAGGACCTGATCGCAGGAACTCGCGCGGTGGCCAAGGGCAATTACGACACCAGGCTGCCGCTGCCGGGCCGCGACGAGTTGGGTTTTCTCGTGACCTCCTTCAACGACATGACCAAGCGTCTTGGACGCGCACGCGAGGAGACGCGCCGCAGTCAGCAAGCCGTCGAAGCTGAGCGCGCCGGTCTGGCGGTGATTCTTGCCCGTCTTTCGACCGGGGTCGTTTCCCTTGAGCCCGATTTGAAGGTGCGCACCGCCAATCAGGCGGCCAGTGCGATTCTTGGCGTCGATTTGGAAGCGGCCATCGGCAAGCCTTTCGATGAATCGATCAGCGATACCGGGTTGTTCACGCAATTTTTGGCGGCCATCAAACAACGGCTGCAACCGGACGAACTCGATTGGCGCGAGCAAATCGAGTTGCTTACCGAGTCCGGCAAGCAGGTGCTGATGTGTGCGTGCACCGCACTGCCCAACGATGTCGGCGGTGCCGCGGGCGTGGTGCTGGTGTTCGATGACATTACCACGCTGCTGCAGGCGCAGCGCGACGCGGCGTGGGGCGAAGTTGCGCGGCGGCTGGCGCACGAGATCAAGAATCCGCTCACCCCGATTCAGTTGTCCGCGGAGCGCATGCGCCGCAAGTTCCTGGGGTCGATGAACGAGCAGGACGCGCAGGTCTTGGAGCGCGCCACCCACACCATCATCGCGCAAGTCGATGCCATGAAGCAGATGGTCAACGCATTCAGCGAATATGCGCGCGCGCCCGATATGCACTTTTCGCGTTTCGACTTGAACCAATTGATCACCGAGGTGGTGGATCTTTACCGCGTGCAGGACAGCAGTGCGGAGCTGAAGCTATCGCTCAGTTCGCAACTACCGAACATCTCCGCGGACCGGGTGCGCATCCGCCAAATTCTGAACAACTTGCTGACCAACTCGTTCGAGGCCCTGGAGGGAAAGGTCGGCGCGCGCATAGAAATCGAAACTCAGGTCTCCGAGGAGGGTCAAAAGCAGGGAGCCTCGGTCGCAATTGCGGTAACCGACAATGGCCCCGGATTCCAGCGGGACCTGATCGGCACCGTTTTCGATCCTTATGTCACCAGCAAGCCCAAAGGTACGGGGTTGGGACTGGCAATCGTCAAGAAAATCGTTGAGGAACACGGCGGGCGCATAGAGGCGGATAATCAGCGTACCGGAGGCGCCCGCATCAGAATTCTGCTGCCTCTGGGCGGCAGCGCACGCTCTACGGGCGCGCGCGAGCCGCGCAAGGGCGAACATAGGAGAGAACGCGTATGACGGCTTCAAGAATTTTGGTGGTCGACGATGAGGCTGACATCCGCGGCCTCCTCAAGGAAATTCTCTCCGAAGAAGGGTACGACGTGGAAATTGCAGCGGACGCGACTCAGGCGCGTTCCTCGCGCGCCTCGCAGGTTCCGGATCTGGTGCTGCTCGATATTTGGATGC
>JAXDQN010000150.1:0-6545 GCA_034667865.1 Gammaproteobacteria bacterium | reverse complement strand
GTCAATGTGCTCAGTACGTGGGATGCGGCCGGCATGTATGGACCGCCGGATCACCTGGCGTTGCGCCTCAGCGACGGCAGCCTGGCGCCCCTGGGCGGCCAGTGGCGCTATCAGCTCGTACCGGACAGCATGGGCTATCCGCCGCGCGCGCCCTGGGAGTCGGTCGGCGGCCTTACGACGATGTACAACGCCATGATTGCGCCGCTGACGCCTTATGGCCTGAAAGGCGTGCTCTGGTACCAAGGTGAATCCAACGCGGCGGATGCCGCGGGCTACCAACCGCTGTTATCGGCGCTGATGCGCGATTGGCGGCGAAGTTTCGCGGCGCAACTGCCCTTCCTCATCGTTCAGCTGCCCAATTTTGGAACCCGATCGACGGCGCCGGCAGCATCTGACTGGGCCAACCTTCGCGAAGCCCAGCGCCGAACGGTCAAGAGCGATGCACATGCCGCCCTCATCGTCACCATCGATGCGGGCGAGGACGCGGAGTTGCATCCCCCGAATAAGCAGGCGGTCGCCAAACGTTTGGCACGCGCCGCGCGTCACCTCATTTATGGAGAACCGGCCACGGCATCCGGTCCTGCGCCGCGCACAGCGACGCGCGATGGCGGCAAAGTGGTGGTGGCATTTGATGACGTGGGCGAAGGTTTGGCTACCTACAGTTCGACCCGCGCCATCGGATTTGAACTATGCGGCGTCGACCAGAGTAGCTGCCGGTATGTCGATTCCGTGATTGAGCCTGAGCGCGCATTGTTAAATGCGGGCAGCACAGAAAACGCGACGCGCGTGCGTTTTTGTTGGGGCGATGCCCCGGTATGCAATTTGTATGATCGATCCGGATTGCCGGTAGGCCCATTTGAGATCGCGATTCAGCCATAGACCCGGGCGGCAATGCACGGCACTTCCTATAGTGGATTGCTAGCGCTACCATGCTGCGGATAAATGACCTCAACGCTGTTGACACGCCGGAAATTCTCGCAAATTGTCATCGCAGCGGCCGTCTCTGCCGGCGCGCCGACGGCACGCGCCGCGCGCATCCCTGCGCCTACGCCCAAACCATTGCAATTCCCTGCAGACTTTCTCTGGGGCTGCGCCACCAGCGCCTATCAAATAGAGGGTGCCGCAATCGCCGACGGACGAGGCGCTTCGATTTGGGACACCTTCTCGCACACTGCCGGAAAAACCTTTCAGGGGCAGACCGGCGATGTCGCCGCTGATTCGTATCACCGCTATAAGGCTGACGTAAAGCTTCTATCTGACCTGGGTGTGAAGGCCTATCGGTTCTCGATCGCCTGGTCGCGTATCTTCCCTGAGGGCCGTGGAGCGCCGAACGAACTGGGGCTGGCCTACTATCAGCGCCTGATCGACGAATTGCTCGAACATCAAATCGCACCCTATGTCACTCTGTTTCACTGGGATTTGCCGCAGGCGCTCCCCGGCGGATGGCAATCCCGCGACACGGCCAAGGCCTTCGCCGATTACGCCGGGTTCGTCGCAAAGCGATTGTCGGACCGAGTGCGGCATTTCATGACGATCAATGAATTCGTGTGCTTCACCGACCTGAGCTACAAAATTGGCCAATTCGCACCGGGCTTGAAGTTAGGCGCCGCGGAGGTCAATCAAGTTCGTCATCATGCATTGCTGGCGCATGGCCTGGGCGTCCAAGCGATCCGCGCCAACGCGACGGCGGGCACTTTGGTTGGGCTCGCCGAGAATCCTAAAGTCTACGTGCCCGTGATTGAGGATGCGCCGAATGTTGAAGCTGCACGGCGGGCATTCCGCGAGGAGAATGCGCCGTTTCTCACGGCGGTTATGGAAGGACGCTATACCGGCGGGTATCTTCAGCGCGAAGGCGCGAGTGCACCAAAAACGCAAACCGGCGACATGAAGACCATCGGCAGCCGCGTCGATTTTGTGGGCCTCAATGTCTACCAACCCGAATATGCCCGGGCTGGTGCATCGCCGGGCGAGTACATCGTAGAGCCTCGACCGTCCTCCTATCCGCGCATGGCCTCCCCCTGGCTATTCATCGGGCCCGAGGTCATCTATTGGGCGATCCGCCACGTAAGCGAGCTATGGAATCCGCAATCCATCTACATCACTGAGAACGGCGCGTCCGCGGAGGATTCGCGCATGCCGGACGGCCGAATCGATGATACGGACCGCGTGATGTTTCTACGTAACTACCTGACTCATCTGCACCGCGCTGCAGCCGAGGGGTACCGCATCAAAGGCTACTTTCTGTGGAGCCTGCTGGATAACTTCGAATGGGCCGACGCATATAGCAAACGCTTCGGCATTTACTATGTGGATTTCGAGTCCCAAACGCGGACACCCAAACTCAGCGCGGAGTGGTACCGGAAAGTCATCGCGCGAAACGCGGTGCAGTGACCGGCGATGCTTCGGCCAAATCGTTGACGTTGGACCAGCGACCTGTCAAGTTTCTTGCCTAGCCAATAAACGCCGCGAGTGCGTAATAAGCCAAAAGGCAAGAGGGACAGTCGATCGTGAACATGAATAGCGTGCGCTTGATCGCGTTAGTGGTTTGCTTGAGTGTTGCGTCAGCGGCGAACGCCGTACGACATCTCGGCTTTACCTACGCGGAGCAGAAGCAGATTTTTCACGACAATGCGGCGCGCTTGTTGGGGCTGGGTCATGCGCAAACCCCGCACAGCATCGAAGCGCCGGTGCCAGATTGGCTTCTCGGCATCTGGCATCGCCAGTGGATCGAGCGGGCCGGCGTAAGATCCAACCCGCTCGACGCGGAATACCTGCAGACACCGTCTGTATTTGGCGATGTCCGATTCCTCAACGATCGGCCACAGTTCGCGCATGCGTCTTCGTTTGCGGATCTGACGGATGCTGATCTGAGGCTGCTCGCGCGGCAACAGGGTATGACCGGCCGCACGAGCGTCGTGGGCGCAGTCGCCACGTGGGAGCACGAGGTCGGCTTCCAGCCGCCGGACGGGACGACCGACGCCGGACGCCTGCAGCTGGCGAACCACGGGATCATGTACGAGCACGGACTCGATGATTCCTACACCGAGGCGTGGCAAGCGGCCCACGCCGGGGGTTACTTGGTCATCAGGATCGAGCGCTCCGCTCGCCTCGACCGCCTGCTGATTGTTGCCGGCAATCGCTTTCTGTTTGTGCGCAATCGTGCAAAAGATCTGCCCGTCTCGGATTCGCTCGAGGCACTCATCGCTTCGAGCCGCGCAACGCGCGATCAAATCATCGAATATCTGGATTGCGAGTTCTCAACGGGGACAGTTCCGCAAGGACGCGCGCCATGGCTGATTCAGCGGTCAACGCTTCCATGGCGAGAGGGCCAGCGTCTCGAACTCGTGGACGACATCCTGGCGGCGGATGTAACGAATGGAATGACTCGACACAACGCCGGTCTCGAGCAGTGGAGCATTCCGGTAAACACGCTGGGACCCAACGAGATAAAAACACTATTCGAAGATTCACCGCGTGCCAAACGATGATTTACGCCCCTCCCCAATGAGCCGCAGCGTGTTCATGTTCGCCGATCGGCGCAGCACGCTCGCATTCTGGTTGGGCTCGCTCGTCGTCAGCGTGGGTGTCATCTTGCATCTGCCGATGTTCTGGATGGCCCGCAGCACCGGCTTCATTTTGGCCGGCATGCCGATGGATCCTGGCATGCTGCTTGGAATGGGGTTGATTATCGTCGGCATCGTGGCTGCCGGATACGGATTGCTGCCGATTCGAATTCCCGCCGCCGCGCAGCGGTATGTTGCGCCACTCGAGGATGCGCCGCTCACCGGTGCGCACTGGAGATTGATGGCAACACTCGCCGTCGCGCTGATCATCGACGTGATGAAACCGGCGAGCCTCGGCTTCGTTACGCCGGGCATGCGCGCGGAATATCGAGTGGATCGCGCCATGGTCGCGCTGCTGCCATTTTCCGCGCTCCTGGGGACTGCCGTGGGTTCCTTCGTGTGGGGCGCGCTCGCTGATCTTTATGGGCGGCGTGCCTCGATTCTGCTGTCCTCGGTCATGTTCGTAGGCACGTCAATCTGCGGCGCGATGCCCTCATTTTGGTGGAACATTGTGATGTGCTTCATCATGGGAGCGGCCGCCGGCGGCATGTTGCCCGTCACCTACGCGCTGCTCGCGGAAATCATGCCAACCAAGCACCGTGGTTGGTGCCTGGTTCTGATCGGCGGACTTGGTACGATCGGCGGTTATTTCGCCGCCAGCGAGTTATCTGCGCTACTGCAGCCCTTATTTGGCTGGCGCATCATGTGGTTTCTTAACTTGCCGACCGGCCTGATGTTGATTGCGCTCAGTCCATTGATTCCCGAATCGGTGCGTTTCCTGCAGCACATGGGACGAAACGAAGAGGCGCGCGCCACGCTGGCGCGCTTCGGCGCCGTGGTCGCAGCACGAGCCCAGGACGTCGAAGAATACCCGGACGATCACCCTCACCTTCAGATTCCCGTTACGCAGGGTCTTTTAGGGACCGGCGTGGCTTTGACGCTGGCAGCGCTCGCTTGGGGTTTCGTTAATTTCGGCATCCTGCTATGGCTGCCCAGCTCGTTGGTTGCCGAAGGGCGCAGCGTCGGTCTCGCCAGCGCCATCATTGCCCGATCGACTCTAGTCGCCGCGCCCACCATTGTGCTGGCGGCCTATCTCTACGGCAGGTGGAGCGCGAAATGGGCACTGTTAACCGCCATCGGCATCACCACCCTGGGACTATTGGCAGTGATGCTGCGCGGCATGGGGACGCTGCCGCTGCTTGCGAACCCGATTATTTCTCTATCTCTCCTGCTTGTCGGGTCCAGCGGGGTGATATCGACCTTGTTGCCCTACTCCGCCGAAAGCTATCCCATTCGCGTCCGCGGCAGAGCGACCGGCTGGGTCGCTGGTTGGAGCAAAATTGGCGGTTTGATTGCGCAGGGCTTAAGTGCATTGGCCGTCGTTCCTGCGTTAGGCGTTGCCGCTGCGGTAGTGACCTTGCCGGCGGCAGTGTCGCTGGTGCTGATCTGGGTGTTCGGTCGCGAGACCCGTGGCCGCGATTTGCGCGAACTTGAGGCGAAGCGCGACACACCGGTATACGGCCCATAAAGGTCGCCGGGGTCTTCCAGCGTCACTGAACGCGTTCGCACCAATTCAGTGCGACCCGGCCGGCGAAATTGAACGCCAGAGATCTTTTCACGCCTTGGTGAAATACTCTCATTTGACACCATAAGCCACTAATTCATAAAAGGAAATTCCTAATTATTCAATGAGCGATGAATTAGCAATTTAACAACATTAGTCCATAATAGTGCAGTGAATTTTTTACACGCCCTACCTTGAACCGGTTGGGCTTATTGGAGATAGAAGATGATTGGACTCGTCGCCCGCTGGGGCCACAACGTATTGCTCGTCACATTGGCCGCACTGACTATCGCGATCATATTTTTCACGCGTTAAACATGCAGCGCGATCACCTTCGGCACTTCCCTGGCGGCTACGGTTTCTTGTAGCCGAGCCTTCAGGCTTCCTTCCACGCGGAACTCCTAATTGCTGCTGGTCGCAAAGGTTTCGTTCGACACGCAGTCGTGCGACGCCGGATCAGTTGGATTCTTCGGCGCGCCCCGCACCTTCACGTAGGCAGGACTGGCGCTCAACTCGCGGCCCATGACTCGGGGGCACGCTGATAATCAGCTCCTCCTGTGGCGCACGATAATCGCTGGTTCTCGGACTAACAAATGCAATTGTAAGAATTACCCCAGCAGCAGATTAACTGCATGAGTTCCGGCGTATCGCATATGCTGCAAGAAAACGCATATGAGCGCCGCAAAACACTCGCCCCCGCCGATTCTTGCCCCACAGTGGCGACAGATAGTTAATGGCGCAATCGACACTGCCATCATCAGTACCGATTCCGACGGTCGTGTCACTAGCTGGAATCGGGGCGCAGAATTGATTCTGGGTTGGCAAGAAAACGAAATGCTAGGCGAAACTTTGGATCGCATCTTTACAGACGATCAGCGCAGACGCGGACAATTCGCCAAGGAGATGCAGGATGCCGGCCAAACAGGACGTGGCGGCGAGGAAGGCTGGCGGTTGCGCAAAGACGGTACGCGCTTTTGGGCGGTCGGAGAGCTCACTCCGATTCACGATGATGACCGCAAAGTGTTGGGGTTCATAAAAATTCTGCGTGACCGGACCTTGCAGCGCACCGCAGAACAGCACCTTCGTGATGAGCATCATGCACTGGAGATCTTGAATCGAGCTGCCTCGCAGTTATCGCTCGAAAGGGACAGAAAAACAGTGGTGCAGATTGTCACGGACGCCGGCGTCGAGTTGTCGAGCGCAGAATTTGGTGCTTTCTTCTACAACATCGTCAACGAGAAAGGCGAGAGCTACTTGCTCTATACGCTGTCAGGCGTCCCTGCCGATACATTTTCAAAGTTTCCCATGCCTCGCAACACTCAAGTGTTTGCGCCGACTTTCTCCGGAGCCGACATTGTCCGATCGGGCGATATCACGAAGGACCCGCGCTACGGCCACATGGAGCCTCATCGCGGAAT
>JAXDQN010000149.1:0-7033 GCA_034667865.1 Gammaproteobacteria bacterium | reverse complement strand
CGGCGACCAGCGGCGAGGCGCCCGGCGCGGCGGCGCCCGGCGCATCGAGCAGCACCAGGGCGCATCGGTATCGGGCCGTGCGCCGCTCGAAGGGGATATCGGCCAGCTCGCGCTGCAGTTTGGCGTTATTGGCCGCATCCGCGCCCGCGTCGGACACGCCCGCATAGCGCGCCGAGTAAATGCCCGGCGCACCGTCCAGCGCATCGACCTCAAGTCCGGAATCGTCGGCCAACGCCGCGTGACCGCTCGAGGCGGCCGCGTGCTGCGCCTTCAGCAGCGCGTTGGCGAGAAAGGTTTTGCCGTTCTCTGCCGGTGAGGGCAATCCCAGCTCGGCGAGACCCACGAGTTCGTAGGGCTGTGCGTCCATCACGGCTGCTTGCAGCAGGGACCGAAATTCGCGCAGCTTGCCGGGGTTGCTGGTGGCGACGACCAGGCGCCTAGGCGCGCGCACTGAGCTGTGCGGCATGCAGCTGTGCGATGCCCTTGCTTGCAAGGTTCAACAGTTGGTCGAGTTCGTCGCGACGAAATGCGTGGCCTTCGGCGGTGCCCTGAACTTCGACGAAGGCGCCGCCGCTGTTCATCACGACGTTCATGTCGGTCTCCGCATTGGAATCCTCGAGGTAGTCCAAATCGAGCACCGGCAAGCCGCGATAAATGCCCACCGACACGGCAGCCACCTGGCCGTGCAGAGGATTGGATGCGATGGCGCGTCTTTTCAGCAGGGTGTCGATGGCATCCGCCAGCGCCACGTAACCGCCGGTAATGGCGGCGGTGCGCGTGCCGCCGTCGGCTTGCAGCACGTCGCAATCGATGGTGACGGTGCGCTCGCCCAAGGCTTTCAGGTCAACGACGGCGCGCAGGGCACGGCCGATCAGCCGTTGAATCTCCTGCGTGCGTCCCGACTGCTTGCCGCGGGCGGCTTCGCGGCCCGATCGGGTGTGCGTGGCTCGCGGCAACATGCCGTATTCCGCCGTGACCCAGCCTTGGCCCTTGTTGCGCAGGAATGCCGGCACCGTATCCTCGATGCTGGCGGTGCAAAGCACTCGCGTGGCGCCGAATCCGACCAGCACGGATCCTTCGGCGTGCACGGTGTAGCCGCGCTGAAAAGACAGGGCGCGCAATTCATCGGCCGCACGGCCGCTCGGACGTATCGAAGCAGGAGCGTTGTTCAAGCAGCCTTCCATCTTAGCGCCGCGGCGCTGGTGTTATCGCTATATGGAGCGGACGCTTCGACGTCCTGGGTGCCCAGGTCAATCAGAGAATCGCGCAAAGGCTTCGCCTGGATTTGCGCGAAGCGCACGAAGTCCGCGTCGCGCAAATTGGCCCAAAGCCCGTCGGTGCACAGCAGCAGCAGATCGCCGGACTTGAGTTTACGCCGGGTCGAAATGGTCATTTCCGGCAGTGCCGCATCGCCGCCGAGGCAGCATTCCACATAGTTGCGCATGGGATGTCCGTGCACTTCGGCCTCGGTAATCAACCCCTCGCGCAGCAATACCTCGACATGGCTGTGATCGCGGGTGCGCTCCAGCACCTGCGTCTGCCGGATCTGATACACGCGGCTGTCGCCGACATGCGCCCAATAAGCGGCCGAGTCCTGCACCAGACACACGGCGCAGGTCGCCCGGGGGCGCGCCTCCACGCTCAGTCCGGTGCCCAGCTTCACGACCTCCTCGTGCGCTCGACCGAGCGACAGATGCAAAAAGCCCAGCGGATCGAAAATCGGATGCGGCGTCTGCCAAAATGCTTCGAGCATGGTCGACAGAGCAGTCTCTGCCGCTCGCGCGCCTTCCGCATGTCCGCCCATGCCATCGATCACCACCAGCAACACGGCTTGGTCGGCGGCGGCCACTGCGACCCGATCTTGGTTCTCTTCGCGGTGGCCGATCAGGCTCACATCCGCGGTTTCGATCTGCAAAGACAGCTCCTCGATCTGATAAACTTGGACTACCTAGATTATGGCCGATTTTAGCGACGACCCCCATGATTCGTAGCATGACCGGCTTTGCCCGTCGCGAGCGCCAGTTCCCGTGGGGCTTGCTGGCCTGGGAACTGAAGACCGTCAATCATCGATTTTTGGAGCTGGGCTGCCGGTTACCCGAGGAATTTCGCGCCGCCGAGGCCGAATTCAGGGCCGCCATCGGCGCGGGCGTAAGGCGAGGAAAAGTCGAGTGCTCGCTGCATTTCAAGCCCGCGGTCGCCACCGGCACCCTGGAAGTTGACGCCGACCTGCTGGCCTCCGTGACCGCGCGCGCTCAGCAGATTGCTTCGCAAGCCGGCATGGCCGCACGCATCGACGTCATCGACCTGTTGCGCTGGCCGGGCGTGATCCGCGATGGCACCCGCGACAGCGCGCCAATGATAGCCGCCGCCCATATTCTGCTCGCCGAGGCGCTGGCCGAACTCGGCCGTACCCGCGACAGCGAGGGCGGCCGGCTGCGCGATGCGCTGGAACAGCGATGCGCCGGATTGCTCGAATTTTCCGGCCGGGTCAGCGAACGGCTTCCGGAAATCCGCACTCGCATGCGCAGCAAATTGCTGGATCGCATTGCGGCACTGGTCAAGGATGTAGACCAAGACCGCATCGAACAAGAAATTGCCATTCTTGCGCAGCGACTGGACGTGGACGAGGAAATCGACCGCCTGCGCGGCCACGTCACAGAGGTTCGAAAGGCCTTTGGCAGTCAGGAGCCGGCCGGCCGGCGCCTGGACTTTCTGATGCAGGAATTGAATCGCGAAGCCAACACCCTATCGTCGAAATCTCAGGACATCGAAACCACGCGCGCAGCCGTGGACATGAAGGTGTTGATCGAGCAAATGCGCGAACAAGTGCAGAACATCGAGTAGCTAATCAGACGTCGCGCAATCTGTCCAAGCCGACGAGCGCGGCATACTGCAAGAGCATAATAGTCATCTGCAGCGCAGAGGACAGCGGCAGTTCCATTACCTCGATATCCTCGCCCTCGGCGGCATCGCCTCCACCCGCGGACACGCGATCTTGAGACTCATATTCGGCAACGAAGAAGTGCAACTTCTCGGTGACAGACCCGGGACTCATGTATGCCTCTAAGATCTTGTGCGGCGATCTGACCCTAAAGCCCGTTTCTTCCTCGGCTTCACGGCGGATGCAAGTGCTCGCATCCTCCCCGTCGAGCAATCCCGCGCAGGCCTCGATCAAGAGTCCGTCATGGCTGCCATTTACAAACGTGGGAAATCGGAACTGTCGGACTAACACCACCGTAGAGCGTTCAACGTTGAACAACAGCAGCACCGCGCCGTTGCCCCGGTCGTAGGTTTCCCGGCTCTGCCTTTGCCAGCGGCCATCCTGCCGAGAACCCAGGATCGCGTCGTTCGTGCGCTTCGCGCCGGCGGCACCAAGGTTGAGCGCGCTCAAGGATCGCGTTGATCGATGTCAGATGAAACAGCGCTGCTGTCACTTTTCCCCGCCGGATGCCGATTCTATTGTTGGGGGCACAGGAAAAGGAGTTACTGCAATGCGTTTTCAACTACGTTCAATAGCGCCGGCACTCGTCGGGACTTGTGGAATGCTCATGCTGAACGTTGCGGCGTTAGCCGGCAGCGGCGATTCCGCCTCGACAGTACGCGGGTCGCTGGGCGGCTCTCTCAGCGATTTGTCGCTGGAGGATGGCGCCGGGATCGGGGCGTTTATCCTCAACGCCAGTTTCGCGCTGGCGTTCGTCGTCGCAGCGCGGATGATGACGCGCCATGCTTGGGGCCAGTCCGGCGCGAAGCGCGGCCCCTATTCCAATGTGGCTCACGTCACCCAAGGCTTCGGTTGATTCCGAATGCGCCGGCGGCTCCCGCCGGCGCAGGCGTATGTTAAATTCGCGGCCGGATAATCATGTCCCGCTCCAGCCGTAGTACTCGATGCCATCAGGACGCCTTTATGTAGTTGCGGCACCGTCGGGCGCCGGCAAAACCAGTTTGGTGAAGGCCTTGATGGAGCGCGAACCGCGCATCCAATTCTCGGTTTCCTACACGACGCGCAAACCGCGAAGCACTGAGATTCCCGGCCGCGATTATCACTTCGTCAGCCCCGAACGCTTCGAAACCATGGTCGCCAACGGCGAGTTTCTCGAGCACGCCAAGGTTTTCGACAACTCCTACGGCACCGGGGTGCGCACGGTGCAGGAAGCGCTGGCCAACGGCGAGCAGTTATTGCTGGAAATCGATTGGCAGGGGGCGCGCCAGGTGCGCGCCCGGCTGCCGGAAGCCGTGAGCATTTTCATCCTGCCGCCCTCCCGGCGGGCCCTGGAGCAACGCTTGCGCGGCCGCAGCACGGATTCGGACCAGGTCATTCAGCGCCGCTTGCGGGATGCGGACAACGACTTAAGCCACTGGAATGAATTCGATTATGTGGTCGTCAACGACAATTTCGATCAAGCACTCGAGGATTTGCAGGCCATCGTCGATAATCGCGGCGGCCGGCTCGAATCCACGCGCACGGAAGTCGCGCAATTTGCGGCCCAACTGGCTGGAAATTGACACTTCTGCTATGCTCGCAATCCCTCGAATGGAACCCTAAGCATGGCGCGAATCACAGTCGAAGACTGCCTTCAGAATGAACCCAACCTGTTCAACTTGGTATTGCTGGCCGCAAAACGCGCCCGGCGATTGGCCAACGGCGCGGAAGCGACCGTGGAATGGGAGAACGATAAGCCGACCGTGGTGGCGCTTCGCGAGATCGCTGCCGGAAATATCACCCTCGAAATGTTGGAAGAGCCTGAAGAGCCGGCCGCGCCGCCGGTGAGCGAGCTCGACATGCCGTCGGATTTCCGTGCGCCGCAACTCGGGCTTGGGGATTAAACAGCCGGTCTTCTATCAAGAGCGCCGATGGACTATGCGTCTTCCTTACTCGGTTTCTTGCCCGGTGGAAGACGCTCCACCGGCATCAGCCAGCTCTTAGATAAACTCGAAGCGTATTTGTCGCCCGCCCAAGTCGAGCGGGTGCGGGAAGCCTACGACTTCGGCGCTGAAAAGCATCAAGGTCAGAAGCGGGTCTCAGGCGAGCCTTACATCACGCACCCGGTGGCGGTCGCCGACATTCTGGCCGACCTGCGCCTCGATGCCGACACCTTGGTCGCGGCAATTCTCCACGATGTGATCGAGGATACGCCCACGGCGAAGGCGGAGATCGCCTCGATATTCGGCTCGGTGGTGGCTGAGCTGGTCGACGGCGTCAGCAAGCTGGACCAGATTCAATTCAAGAACCGCCAGGAAGCCCAAGCCGAGAGCTTCCGCAAAATGCTGCTCGCCATGGTGCGCGACATCCGCGTCATCATGGTCAAGCTCGCCGACCGCATGCACAACATGCGCACCTTGGGCGCCATGCCGCCGGTGAAGCGGCGCCGCACCGCGCGCGAAACGCTGGAAATCTACGCGCCGATTGCCGAGCGCCTGGGTCTGTACGCGGTAAAGCTCGAGCTCGAGGATCTTGGGTTTCGCGCTCTGTACCCGTACCGCTACAAGGTGCTGGAACGCGAACTGAAGAAAGCGCGCGGCAACCAAAAAGAATTCATCGGCAAGATTCAGGGGACTTTCAAAACCGCGCTGAAGAAGTCGCTGTTGGATGGCGCGGTCGAAGGCCGCGAGAAGCATCTGTACAGCATCTACCGCAAGATGGCGAACAAGAAGATCTCCATCAATGACATGGTGGATGTGTACGGTTTTCGAATCATCGTCGACAACGCCGACACCTGCTATCGCGTGCTCGGCCTGGTGCACAGCGTCTACAAGCCCATGCCGGGGCGATTCAAAGATTACATCGCGATTCCGCGCGTCAATGGCTATCAATCGCTGCACACCACGTTATTCGGGCCCAACGGCGTGCCCATTGAGGTCCAGATCCGCTCGGAACAAATGCATCGCGTGGCGGAATCCGGAATCGCGGCGCATTGGAAGTACAAATCCGGCGGCGACACATTCGGCGGCGTGGAGCATGACCGCGCGCGCGAATGGCTGGCCAGCCTGGTGCAAATCCAGGAAGGCGGCAGCTCGGAAGAATTTCTCGAGAGCGTCAAGGTGGATCTGTTCCCCGACAAAGTCTATGTGTTCACGCCCAAGGGAAAAATCCTGCGACTGCCGAGCGGCGCCACCGCGGTGGACTTTGCGTACGCCATCCACACCGACATCGGCAACCGCTGCGTCGCCGCCAAAGTGGATCGACGCCTGGTGCCGCTGCGCACGCCGCTGCGCAACGGGCAAACCGTGGACATCATCACCGCCAAGGGCGCGACTCCGAATCCTTCCTGGTCGACCTTCTTGGTGACCGCAAAGGCGCGCGCCGCGATCCGCACCTACCTGAAGAATCTCAAGCGCGGCGAGGCGTTGGAATTGGGCAAGCGCTTGCTGGCCTTGGCGCTCGAAGAGTTTTCGCTGAATTTGAAAAAGATACCGGCGGCGGACATCGACGCGGTGGTTAAAGAACTCCACATGAAGGATGCCGGCGAGCTGTACGAGAAGATCGGCTTGGGCGAAAGAATGGCGCCGCTGGTTGCGCGGCGTCTGCAGCCGCTGCTCGAAGCCAGTGTCGAGGGCGCGGAACCGGTGGCGCACGCGGACGCCAAACCCGCAGCCGCGCGCAATTCCGCCGGGCCCCTGATGATCGCCGGCACCGAAGGCTTGCTGGTGACCTATGCGCGTTGCTGCTTTCCGATCCCCAACGATCCCATCATGGCCTATTTGAGCGCCGGGCGCGGCGTGATGATCCACCGGCAGAATTGCGGTAATCTTGCCGAATATCGCAAGCAGCCGGACAAATGGCTGTCGGTGGCATGGGAAGGTGCGCACGACCGGCTGTTCAGCTGTGAGATTCAGTTGGAAATCAACAATCGGGTGGGGGTGCTGGCCGCGGTTGCCTCGAGCATCGCGGGCACCGAGACCAATATCGACCAGGTGTCATTGGAAGAACGCGACGTGAACAGCTCATCGCTCAAGTTTCAAGTTCAAGTCCGCGATCGCAAACATCTGGCCCGCGTGCTTAGGACCATCCGCCGCATGCCCGATGTACAGCGCG
>JAXDQN010000148.1:0-4075 GCA_034667865.1 Gammaproteobacteria bacterium | reverse complement strand
TTTCGAGCTCAGGCACGTACTCGCACGTGCTGGCACGTGCTATGCAGTCGGTGGTGCCGCCCCGCATCGCCAGCAGGTCGTGAATTGCGGCTCCAGCTGCTCACCGCACTGCGCACAGATCCATGGTTCGCCGCTCGGTGCTTTCGCAGCCACCGCGAGCGCGCGCAAGGCCGCTGACTCGAGCGCATCCTCCACCCATAGTTGCGGCCAGGTCTCGAACATGGGCAGATCGCCGAGGGCTCCCGCCAGATACTGGTTGCGCATTTCCGATTCGATGCCCGCCATAATGAGCACATTGCGCGCGTGGGCAACTTGCCACAGAGAAGCGGCGCGAAACACACGTTTCATGATGGGCGGTGGGATCCGGCGCTAGCGCAACGACCTAAGGAAGGCCGCGACGTCGGCGCCCTGCTCCAATGCCTCGACCAGCGCCGAGCCGACCACGACGCCATCGACATGCGGCGCGAAGCGCGCAACCTGGTCGCGCGAGCGGATGCCGAAGCCTGCGCACACAGGCACGTTGGCGCAGCGTTTCACTCTATCCATGTACTCCAGCACATCGACGGGTACTTCCGCGGTTTTCCCGGTCGTGCCCGTCATCGTTACCGCGTAGATAAAGCCCTTGGCCTCACGACACAACATCGCCAGTCTAGGCGCCGGCGTCACCGGCGTGACCATCTGCACCAGCGCCAGCCCTTCGCCGGCCAGCGCCTGATTCAGAGCGGCGCTTTCTTCGAACGGCAGATCCGGAACGATGAAGCCGGCCACTCCTGCCGCGGCGGCCGCGCGTGGCAATGCCTCGAGTCCCATACTGAGCAACGGATTCAGGTAACTCATCAGCAGAATGGGCGCCGCGTGCCGGGGCACGATGGACTGCAATTCACTCAAAATCCACGGCAACGTCGTGCCGTCCGCAAGGGCGGCAAAGCTGGCGCGTTGCACGGTGGTCCCGTCCGCCATGGGATCGCTGAACGGCACGCCGATCTCGACCACGTCGCAAACCGAGGCGACTGCGGCCAAGCTGTCCCTGAACTGGCGCCGCGATGGAAAGCCCGCAGTGAGGTAGCCCACCAGCGCCGGCCGGCCCTTGGCGGTGCTGGCGCGGATTGCCGCGGAAATTGCTTCGCTCGGCGTCAACCGCGCAAATCCTTCAGCAACGTGCCTTGTAGAATCGGCATGTCCTTGTCGCCGCGGCCCGAACAGCAAATGAGGATTTGCGCCCCGGGGTTTTTCTGCGCAAAGCGCCGCGCGCCGGCGAAGGCATGCGCGCTTTCGATCGCCGGCAGGATGCCTTCGTATTTCGCGCACTCCGCCAAGGCATCCAAGGTCTCTGCGTCGGTCGCCGCTTCGTAGTGAACGCGGCCGCTTTTCATCAGGTACGCATGCTCGGGTCCGACTCCGGAGTAGTCCAGGCCGGCGGACACCGAATGCGTCTCGCGCACCTGACCGAAGGCATCCTGTAAAATCAAGGTGAAGCTGCCCTGCAAAACTCCTGGCGTGCCCTGCGTCAGCGAGGCGGCATTGTCGCCAAGGCCCGGTCCGCGACCGCCGGCTTCCACACCCAGCAACTGCACGCCGGCATCACCCAGAAACGGATGGAACAGACCGATGGCGTTAGAACCGCCGCCCACGCAAGCCACTGCAACGTCCGGCAAGCAACCGGCAAATTCCAGCATTTGCGCGCGCGCTTCATGGCCGATCACCGCCTGCAGTTCGCGCACCAGATACGGATAGGGATGCGGTCCCACGGCCGAGCCCAGCGAATAATAAGTGCCATCCGGATCGGAAACCCAATCGCGCAACGCTTCGTCGATGGCGGCGCGCAAGGTTTGATCGCCGCCCGTGACCGATACCACCGTGGCGCCCAGCAATTTCATGCGATCCACATTCAACGCCTGGCGTTCGACGTCGACGGCGCCCATGTAAACCACGCAAGGCATGCTCAAGCGCGCGGCGGCGGCGGCACTCGCGACCCCGTGCTGACCCGCACCGGTTTCGGCAATCAGTCGCTTCGCGCCCAGTCGTTTGGCAAGCAGCGTCTGCCCGACGGCATTATTGATTTTGTGGGCGCCGGTGTGGGCCAGGTCCTCGCGCTTCAGCCACACCTTAGCGCCCCAGCGCTTGCTCAAAGCCGGCGCGAAAGACAATGCCGTGGGCCGGCCCACCCAGGTTTTCAATTCATGGGTGAACTCGCGCTGAAAATCCGCGCTGTGCAGATGTCGTGCGATGCCCGCCTGCAGGCGATCGAGCGCAGGCACCAGGGTTTCCGGAACGTAGCGGCCGCCGAAGGCGCCGTAGCGTCCCTTGGCATCGGGATAAACCGGATCCTCGGGAGGGCGCAACTGTGAATTCATGACTCGTTCTCCGACTGTGCTGCGGCCGCCCGCGCGGCGCGTACGAATTCGTGAATCTTGCCGGGATCTTTCACGCCGGGTTCAGACTCGACGCCGCTGCTGACGTCGACGCCGAACGGCCGTACCGCGTGAATGGCCTCATCGACGTTTTGCGCCGACAAGCCGCCGGCGAGGATCACTTCGGTTTGGCGCGCCAACTCAGCCGCCCGCCCCCAGTCGGCGAGTTCGCCGATACCGCTTGACGGGCCTTCGAACAACATGCGTGCCGGCAAGGGATTTGGAGTTTTGCGCCCGAAACGCACCACGGGCAACACCTTGATATGGGCAGGAATCTTCAGTTCGCGCAGATCCTCGACATCGGTCTGGAAATAATCGGGCTTCAAGATGCGGCAAATTTCATCGACCTTCATCTGCAAAGGATGTTGCGCCACCGCGATGCGCAGAATGCCCGGCGGCGCGAGTGCCGCGAGTTGCGCCGCTTGGCCGGGCGTTACCTGGCGCGGACTCGGGGCAAACACGAAGCCGATGGCGTCTACGTTTGCCGCCGCCGCCGCGGTCACTGCGTCCGCGCTGGTGATTCCACATATTTTGATCCACATGGCGCGAAGTGTAGCCATTTAGACTTGCACTGTCCGGGTCGCGGCGAATATTTCCCGCAGCAATTGTGCCGGATCGTCGTGAGTCATCAGCGCGGTGCCGATCAACGCCAGCCGATACCCCAATTGCTGCATGCGCCGCGCATCGCTGCCCGAGGCTACGCCGCTCTCGGCCACCGCCGACCATTGCGGGGACAGCAGCGGCGCCAGCGTCGCAAAGCGCTCCGGCACGACTTGCAGCGTCTGCAGATCGCGACAATTGATTCCCACCAGAATCAAGTCTGCGGCGTGCGCGGCCGGCTTGCGGCGCGCCGCCAACATCTCGCGTGCCGCCTCCAGATCAGCGGCATCGAAGGCCTCCAACAGTACGAACATCGAATGCTCGGCGGCGGCATCCAGCAGTTCGAGAATCCTTTGGCGCGGCAGCATCCGCAAGATCACCAGCACGCCGCCCGCCCCGGCCGCGCGCGCTTCCAGGACTTGGTAAGGGTCGACCAGGAAATCTTTGCGCATCGCGGGCACATGCAAGGGTGCGAGCACCTCGCAGGCCTGACGCAGATGTTCCAGCGAGCCATCGAAACGCTTAGGCTCCGTCAGCACCGAGACCGCGGCGGCGCCGCCGCGCGCATACGCGGCCACGCGCGCCAGCCAATCGTCCTGCGCCGTGCCTAATTGTCCTGCTGCGGGCGAACGCAGCTTGAGTTCCGCGATGACATCGAAGCCCGCCGGCGACAGGCGCAAGGGCGCGCTGCGCGCCGACGCTTTGGCGCGCATTTGCAGCGCACTGAAACTTTCCTGGCGCAGCGCCTGCGCCACGCGCTCTGCGCTTGCCGCGGCCATCTCGTCCAGGAAGCCGCTCATGATGGCGTGCCGCGCGCGAATTGCCGCAGACGCTGCAGCCAGTCCTGCGCTTGTCCGCTATCGATCGCTTCGCGGCCCTTGGTCATGCCTGCCTCGATCGAAGCTGCGCGACCGGCAATCATCAGCGCCATTCCGCATTGAAGCAGCAGGGCATCGAGATGCGGACCGCGGTCGCGGCGCTCGAACACATCGAGCAAGGCCGCGAGGTTGGTTGCAGCGTCGCCGCCCGCCAGCTGCTCGGTGCTACAGCGCGCAATGCCAAAG
>JAXDQN010000147.1:0-4453 GCA_034667865.1 Gammaproteobacteria bacterium | reverse complement strand
AGAATTTCCCATTAAAACCAACGTATTGCGCGGGTAGGCGGGGTCCGACAATTGGCATTGCGCAGCGCTGCTGACGCAACCTTCAGCTCAGGGCTACCCTTCACCTAGGTTATTCCCACAGGGGATTGCCAGGAGGAAAAGGACATGCGCGCCACAATTGTCGCGGCTTTGATTGTAATGGCTATACCCGTGTTGTTCGCCGGAACGGCGTTGGGCGGAGAAGGTGTACAGGTAAGAATTACCAATGACGGTACCGAGGATATTGTGGTCACCGTTTATGACATGAATACCAGCCCGGAGCGAGTGCTGCTGGAGAACGCGCACATCAACGGCTTCACGTCCGTGCCGATCAATGCGATTGCCGATGCCACGGGCCGCGCGAATCTGTCGTGGACCGCCACCAGTACCGACGCCACCTCACGCAAGTGCGGTCACGACGACACGGTCAGCGTGAACAACGACGGCTCAGTGAACGTGCACGCCGAGTCGAGCTGCAGCGCCTAGCGACGCGGCAGCGCGATCGGGTAGCGCGGGTTACGCGAGGCGTTTGCTCTGCTGGGGACGCGCGCGTCGCGCGATCAGCGCTCGGCCGACCAGCACGCCGCTTAAGGTGAGCAACGCAGCGAGATCCATGGATCCGCCGTGGCCGCCGCCGCCGCCACCTGATGCAGCCGCGGCCGTCACGGTCAAAGTCACGGACGCAGGTTGGGAAGTACCGGCATGGTTGGTGCATGCCAACGTGTACATCTGAGATCCGGTGGCAGTCGGCGAAATTGTTATCTGGCCGCTGCTGGCCATCGCTCCCGTCCAAGTACCCGAGGCGGTACACCCCTGATTGTTTGAGGAAGTCCACGTGAGGGTCGTGGACGCTCCAACGGCGATTGACGTCGCAGCCAATGTCAACACCGGTGCGGGCGGAATCACTGCCGGCGTATGCGTCGCAGCCGCATCCGCTTGCAAGAATCCAAAGCCGGACGCGAAATTCGGCGAGGTAGGTGACATCGCGAGCGTCGAAGCGCGCAAAATATCGTAGACATTTTGCGGCGTGAGTTGCGGGTCGGCTTCCAAGAGCAGCGCGGCCACGGCCGCGACATGCGGCGTCGCCGCTGAGGTGACGCGGAAATTCGGAAATTGAGTCCCATTGACGCAGGCCGCAGTCCCCGAAGACTTCGCGCCGATGTTCTGGCCCAAAAATGTATCGCTGCCGCCGTCCGGACCAACCACGTCGGGTTTCTGTCGAACCTGCTGAGTCGGCAGGCGCGCACCGGTCGCATCGAACAACGTTGGGTCACCGCCGAATGAGGAGTAAATCTCCAATGTTGCGGGAGTCGTGCCGCAGGCTGGTGTATTGAAATACAAGGCCGCGCCGACCGCGATCGCATCTGCGGACATGGAATGTCCTTGGATGGTCGGGCTCGTGCCGGTGAAGAATGGGCTCATGGTCAGATTCAAGCCATTGCCTTCGACAGCTAACTTGATTCGATGCGGCGCCGGCGTGTTGTTGGCCAATCCAACCTGGATATCGAAGGTTGCTACCGCGCTGTTGGCCGTATTGCTGGCGGGATTGCCGACCAGAATCACCTGCAGAGGATCGGAACCCAAGGCATTGGGACCCGTGCAGCTGTTGGTCAGCGGGTTGAGTTTGTCATCGCCGATGGTATCGCTGCCGGTGATGTTCTTCAGACACAGATCGATTTGGCTGGTGGCGCCACCACTGCTCGCCGCACCGGTGACAAAGGGCTGATCCCACTGCACCACGATGGCCAGAAAATCGCCGGGCCGCATCGACGGCACGGTGACGTGCAGCAAAGACACCGTGCTGGCACCCGTGGCATCGAAGTTCAGCGCCTTCTCCATCGCATTATTCGCGCCAATCGCGTTGAGAGTATTGAACGAGAGAGGCGTGGTCGCCGCCGCCGTCGGATTGGTGGGATTGTCATAGGCAAAGGCGCCGTTGTTGCCGGCCGCGGTGAAGTAGGCAACGCCTGCGCCTTTTACCTGCGTGATGGCTTGAGAAATCACGCCATCCTGGAAGAACGGCTCCTCGAAGTAGCCCACATCATCGGCGATGACTTTCGCGCCTTGCGATGCCATTGTGGTGATGCCATTGGCAAAATCGGCTTGTCCAAAAATGGCGGGGTAGAACGCCAAGCTCGCGCCCGGTGCCACATCGTGCACGATTTGCATCATGGCGCGGCCTTCGTCGCTCAACGGCAGTTGGGCGGTACCGAATTCAGCACAGGTGTTGTTCCCGGGAGCAGCGGAACCTTGCGTATACGGTACCGTGGTGTTGCTCTCTTCGTTGACGACGACACCGGAAGGCAGGTCCCCATTTGTGACATCCTGTTCGGCCGTTGTGGTGATTCCGTTCTCGTTCGCATAGCCGTTATGACCTGACGCTGCAACGCCGTTCTTTGCATAGACGGCGTAGCAGTCGTAGCTGTCGGACAAAATGCCGACTTTCACGCCATTGCCCGACAGTGAATTTGCGGAACGCACGGTGGGCGCGTTCATCACAAAATCGCCCTGGGTGGTGGTCGCACCGCTGCGGGTGTAGGGCATGGCGGCGCGAATGGAATGCAGTTCCACATGCTGCGTGACGGCGACCAGCTGACTCACCGGCAGCCAGCCGCTGACATCGTTGGAGAACTGAGCGGCGCGCTGCAATCCCATATTGATCAGCATCGATTTCAGCTGTAACGCATCGCCGCGGGTGATCGCATCGATCAGCACCATCGGCGTTCCATCCGCAGCCTGATGGAAGCGCGCGCCCGGATTCAGGGACTTGAGGTCTTCCATCTCGCGGCCGGGACGCAGGGTGTTCGCATGCCGCGCGATCTGGGCCAACGCCGCGTCGAACTTCGACCCACTTGCACTGGCAACCTGCGGCGCGCTGCGCCCGCCGAAAGCCTTGAGATGCGCCGTTCCCGGCGCGACTTCCTTCCGCAACGGTAGTTGCCCAGGGCCCACAGCCGAGGCGGCCGCGACCGCCAACACTGCTCCCACCATCCCCATCGCAATTTTGCGTAATGCCATCCGTGGTCTCCCTAAGTTGCCACGATTAGACGAATAGTCGAAATCAGCTCCCTGCCAAAAAGTTTGACACAAAAACGGCTCGGAGGCGCATTAAGGCGCTTCCGCTTGTCGTAAATTTGCAACGTCAGTCCGGCTGGCGGCTCAGCCCTCCAGCCAGGTGCTCCCCAGGGATGCGGAGTGCAATTCCCCCCTATCCAGTTCATCTTCCAAAAGATGGTAAGCGTCATCCAAGAGTCGGCCCTCGCGGCGCCATTCGATCAAGGCCCGACGCTGGGCCTGCAGCGCGCGGCGGCGCAGGGTGTCGTAGTCGCTGACGGGGCGTGATCGGTCTACGGTAGCCTGCCGCGCGGCGCCAAATTCAGC
Organism: Gammaproteobacteria bacterium; assembly: GCA_034667865.1. GTDB lineage: Bacteria > Pseudomonadota > Gammaproteobacteria > Steroidobacterales > Steroidobacteraceae > Bog-1198. The sequence goes on along the minus strand of JAXDQN010000147.1, from coordinate 1,054 downwards.
TCGCACGGCTTCGGCGGCCTGCCCGGATTCCTGCGCCAGCTCAGCCAACGCGGCATCCAACATCGCCCTGCGCGTTTTAGCGACTTCCGCATCGAGAGATTGGTCCGGTTGAATGCGCAATATGGCGATCAATGGCCGGATGGTGAAGCCTTGCAGGATGAGTGTGCCCAGCACCACGATGAATGCGCTCAAGACGATGACTTGGCGACCCGGAAAATCCGCCGGCAGTGCGAATGACGTCGCCAGGGTCACCAATCCGCGCATGCCGCACCAAGAGACCAGCACGCCGGCACCGACTTTCGGCAGTGGCCCGCCAAACACACGTGCTTCAAAGAAATGGCGAAACCGCCGCAGCACCCAGCCATAGCTCATCACATAGACAAAGCGCACGGCGATGACCACAGCCAGCACGATCCCGGCGAACCATAACGCGTGGCGCAGCTCCTCAGCTCGCAGTTGACCGAGAATGCTGCGTGCCTGCAAACCCATCAGCAGAAAAGCCAGCACATTGAGCACGAACACCATGGTGGCCCACACGGCATTCGAATTGACGCGATCGCGGGGACTGGTGCGGACCGGTCCGCTGCGCGAAGCCGAGGCGGCCAGCGCTACCACGCACATGATGGGCGACAACCCCAACGTGTCCGCCAAAATCCAGGCACCATAGGTCACCAGGAATTGCGTCAGGATGGACGATAGCGTGCCGGCGAGCTTGGGAAATACTTTCCCAGCGGCTGCCCCGATGACCAGCCCCAGTGCCGCGCCGCCGGGCACCGCAATCAGCAGCCGCGGCAACAGCGCACTCGACACGCTGCCCTCCGAAGTCGCGACCGTCACCGCCAAACCAAACAGCAGTAGTGCAACTGCATCGTTCAGCAAGCTCTCGCCCTGTAGCACCGCCAAAGTTCGGCGCGGCAAATTGAACTCGCGCAGCACGGCGGACGCCGCCGCCGCATCCGGCGGTGCGACGATGGCGCCCAGAGCGATCGCCGCGGCCAAGGGCAACCCCCCGTAGTGCACGCCGACCCACGCCACCGCCGCGGCGGTCAACAAC
>JAXDQN010000146.1:0-3860 GCA_034667865.1 Gammaproteobacteria bacterium | reverse complement strand
TCCCAGACCAAAAGGGTTGCCGATCGCAATGACGCGATCTCCTACCGATACCGACCGCGAAGTTCCCAAACTCAAGACCGGTAAATTAACGCCATCAATCTTGAGTACCGCAATATCGGTAACCGCGTCGGCGCCTAGAATCTTGGCGCTCAACTCGCGTCCATCCGAAAGGCGTACCTTCACCAGACGAGCGCTCATGACGACGTGTCGATTGGTAACGATCACGCCGTCGCCGCGAATAATAAATCCCGAGCCTAGCGATCCGCTTGGGCTCTCATCACTGGGTACGTTAGGCGCCCCACTCAACAATCGGCGAATGATGGCGCCAGCGTCGTTGCCGGACTCCGCCGAGGCATGCTCGGCGGCACGCTGCCCCGCGCCCAAGCGCTTTTCCTCGACGATGACTGTGACGACGCTGGGCGCCACCTTGCGCACCAGGACTGCATAGCCTTCCACCGGGTCGGCGGCAGCATGCCCCGCGAACGGCAGGATTGTGCAAAGCAAGACAACCAGCAAATCGAATCTTTTCATGTATGGAGTGTTGCACCAATTCGGGCTTAAATCGACCCATCAGGGCGCCCTACCGACTCTCGCGGCATATGCAAATAAGGAATCGATAGTTCCTTAAACAAGCGCTATTGCCTACCGTGACGACTGGCTCCCGAGGGACGCGTCGATCACTCCTCATAACTCGACTCCCCCGTCGTTTGCTTGAAACGCGCCCTTGGGCTGCCACCATCCCTGCCGATGCTTCAATCTCACCCGCCGCGCAGCAAGTGCATGACGCGTGCCCGCAACTTGCCGTAGTTCGCCTTGAGCGGCCCCAGCAATCCATGCTGCTCGGCCGGAAGATGCGCCAGCGGATGGCCGTGGCTGCGAAATACATAGTGATCGAAGAAGGCTTTCCAGGCCTGGCGCTCTGCGAGCGGCCGCTCGGCAATCGTGATCATGCTCAGCAACATGCCTGTGGACGGGGCGTCGGGGCCTGCCCGGAAGGCATCCCACCAATAGTTCACCAGCACGTTGAATGACGCGGTCGACTCGACTTGATGCCACCAGAGCTTCGGCAAGTACAGTGCGTCCCCGGCTTGCAACTCTGCGACCAGGGCCTGATGTTTGATTTCCTCGAAGAGAGGAAACCGGTCCCTATCCGGAGGCGACGAAGCCGCCAAGCTCACCGGTTGGCCGGCCATGGTGTTATCGATCGGGCCGACATAAAGTTTGCCGATCAATTGCGGCGCAAATAGCGTGAAGCGTCGCGATCCGGCCGCCACGCACGCCAAATTATCCATCGTATCGTAGTGAGTCGAGACGTTCGAAGCGTGGCCCATCCAGACCCGTGGAACGATGCCCGGATCCAATAGCGGCATCGGATTCAACGCGGCAAAGCCGGGCAAATAGTCGTTGGTCGGTACGGATCCCGCATATACCGACGGAGACCCCGGTATATCGAGGGAGGACACGATGACCTCGAGCACTTCGCAGAATTTCATGCGCCGACGTTGAAAATTAAATCCCTTCAAATCATCCCTGTAGAAATACTTGCCTGCGATCGCCGGCGCGCCAAAGAATGCCTCGATTTCACCGCCGGCATCCAGCGGCCCCAGATGATCCCGTACGGCCGACGCCGATAACCGACCCGCCTCGACGATGGGCCATTCATCAATCAGTCCTCGTAAGACCACCGGCAGACAAGGATTCACCACCTCGCGCAGGAACTGTTGGGGATCCTTGATATCCCGACCGGCAATGCTGCGGGGACTGTCAGGCATCTCGAAGCAGAAATCGGTCGTTCTTTTTTTGCGCCAACACCGGAATCTGCTTCAGCGAAGCGATCAGCAGATAAATGAGCTGTAGATAGCCGCGCCGAAACAAGTCGAGAACGGATACGTCGGGCAGTTTTCGCAAGACCTCTTGATTGACCGTGTACAGGTCTGCAAGATTTCGCTTCGAGCCGTCATCGAATCCGAGCGAGATGTCGACCGGTTCCAGCAAATTGAGCTTTAGCAGCGTTTCGATGAAGCGCTTGGTCATTTCGTTGCCGGGCTTCAATTGCTGAAATGCCGCCTTGATGCTTTCGAGATACGGGGTCGGCTCGCCGTTTTCGTCAAACAGGGATTGCCCTTTGTCGGCGGAGATGCGCAAGTGGTCGAGGTCAATCGCCAACTCGTCGCCGGAGACGAAGAAAGGCGCGCGCTGCAGATTCAGCGGGCGATAGCCTTCATGGCCCTTGCCCTCCTTCAGGAAAAGGTTCTCGCCTTCATCAATCCCCAGCATGGCGCCGCAGAAGAACGCGCCCGTGTCGCTGTCCTTGGAGAACAGCACGGGATAATGCGTCACCAACAAGGGAATCTCGGTAATCACCACCGGCACAAAGCGCTGATTATCCCCGAACTTTGCCGTGGCTTCGGCTTGCACGCGAAGCTCGCGGTGACCCTGGCTGTTGAGAACTACGATGTTGGTCATCAGATGCGCTGCAAACCATGCTCGTGAATCTTGCGAATGAGATCGCGATTCTTGGGCAATTGCGCCCGCAATTGCTTGGTGAGGGCCGTGTTTTCGCGCAGCAACCGCGTCGCCAGCGCCTCCGTGTCGGCATTCTCCGGTGGCTCGATCTCGGTACGGAAGCCCATACCGTAGAGCACGTATTGGTAGCTGGCAGCTGGAAACACTTCTTCCAACCGATCAAATTCATCGAAAAACCATGGCGACTGATATTTCCATAGATGCAGCAGATTCTTCAGCCGGTCCGGGATCGATTGCGGATCGAGATTGTCGCGCCAGAAGGGCTCAGGCCGTTGGGTGAGCACATAGTGCAGTTTGAGAAAATCGATGATGCGGCCCCAGCGATAGTGACTCACGTCATTGAACCGCGCAGCCACGATGTCCATCACCTCGCGATTGGCCGGCATCTGTTCGCTGATCAATTTTGCAGATAATTCAATGAGCACGATGGCCGAAGACTCCAGCGGTTCGAGAAATCCCGCAGCAAGACCCACGGCGACGCAATTGTTCTTCCAAAAGGTCTGCCGATGCCCCCCGCGTATGGAAATCTTGCGGGCCACCCGGTCTTTGTGCTCGGCACCCACATAGCGCAGCAGGGTTTCGCGCGCCTGCTCCTCGGTAGTGTGCCGGCTCGAATACACGTAGCCCGTGCCGCGGCGCGTAGGCAGCCCGATATCCCAGATCCAGCCTGCCGATTGCGCGGTAGAAATGGTATGCGATGCCATCGGCGCGTCCGGCGAATCGTAAGGTATTTGCAGGGCCAGCGCCGTGTCGCAAAACAGCACATCGCTGCAGTCCTTAAATCCCACGCCCAAGGTCTTGCCGAGCAGCAAGGACGAGAATCCACTGCAGTCCACGAACAAATCGCCGCTGATCTCACCGGCTTGCCGGGTGTACACGCCCTTGATGTCGCCGGACTCGGCCTGATTCGCGGCAAAAACATCGGCGAGGACATGGCGGACCCCCAATTTCTCCACGCAGTGCTTGGTCAAGAAGGGCGCGAATTTACCGGCGTCGAGATGATAGGCGTAATTGGCGACTGCCTTGTACTCCGGTGTGGTGATCATTTTGGGGGCCAATCCCGCTTCGCAGATCTGCTCCTGCGGACAGACTGAGTCGCTGAAGTTTCGTCCCTGATCATCGCGCAGCCAGTGCGGCACCAGATTCAGCTGCGTAAAGCCCTGCGGCAGCATCAGCGGATGGTAATAAAAATCGTTGTCGGCACCCGTGGTCCAGCGAGCAAACTTCGCACCCTGCTTGAAGGCGGCATCGCTGTGGCGGAAGAATTCCGTCTCGGAAATTCCCATCTTCTCCAGCGATGATCGCAACGTCGGCCAGGTGCCTTCGCCGACTCC
>JAXDQN010000145.1:0-4948 GCA_034667865.1 Gammaproteobacteria bacterium | reverse complement strand
TCGGTGGCAGGCTTCACCGAAGAACTGCACAAGCTCGCAGACACCATGCGCGCCAAGTCGCGCGAACTGGGCAAATTGTTGGATGACGATGTATTCAAGGTCGCCGCAAATCCGGACAAGCCGCGCGCCGCGCCGCTGCGCGTCGATGAAGTTCCCTACTTGAACTTTTCGGAGTTGGACAATGCCGTGGCCAAGTTGGAGCAAAGCGCCAAGGCGTTCGACAAGGAGTACGCGCGACTCGACGCCGCGGACAGCAGCCACGACGGCGCAGAGCGCGAGCGCATCAACGCCATGCTGGTGGTGCTCGAACAGACCCTGACGGCGCCGCATGGATTGCCGGGACGTGAGTGGTATCAACATATGGTGTATGCGCCCGGGATGCATACCGGCTATGGCGTGAAAACCCTGCCGGGAATCCGCGAGGCGATCGAGGAGCGGCACTGGGACGAGGCCAATCAATATGTTGGAGTGGTCTCGCGCGCCCTCAACGCCTACAGTGCAGCCATGGACGCCGCAGTCGCTGGGCAATGATGAAGCCCGTTGACCCATAAGGCCAATTTGTCGTGTATCGTGCTTGATTATATCAAGTGAAATTTTGAGGAGAGGAATGATGACCGAAGAGAAGCAGCAGAAATTTACGGCCAAAGTGCGCCGCGGACTGGTGTGGGTTCATACGGTCGCCGCGGCCGAGCTGGCCAAGAAAAAGGCGGAGGCCACGGGTGTGCGGATCGATGGTTTCACGGCCAGCGAACTCGCCGACGTCGAGTCCGCGCTGACCTGGATCTCGCAGAACAAAGAGTCGCAAAGCACCGACGCGGCCTAAGGTCGCCGCCGGGCGGTTGGCGGCCGTCGCGATTTTGCGTCAATTCGACACTGACCGGCGCTGAAAGGACTGCGCTACACTAATATTATGGCCCGCAAACGCGCACTCGTCGTCGACGACTCAAAATCCGCCCGCGTGATTTTGAGCCGGATGCTCGAGAAATACGACATTGAAGTCGACATGGCGGAATCGGCTGAGCAGTCGATCGAGTACCTGAAAAATAACCGGCCCGACGCCATTTTCATGGACCATCTGATGCCCGGCATGGATGGTCTGCAGGCGGTGCAGGCGATCAAGAGCAATCCGCAGACCGCGATGATTCCCATCATGATGTACACCTCCCAGGAAGGCGAGTTGTACGTCGGACAAGCACGCGCGCTGGGCGCCATGGGCGTGCTGCCGAAACAGGTCCGTCCCGTCGATGTGTCGAAGGTATTGTACGAATTACATTTGCTGCCCGACCGTCGCGATATGAACGAGCCGGCTTTGCTGCCGGTGGAAATCGAGGGTGGTGCAGCGGTGGAGCGAGCGCCACAGCCGAAAGCGGCGTCGGTCGCCTCCATCGACTGGGGCCGCCGAGTCTAAGCCGCGGTGAAAGATCAGGCGGTGGATATTCGGCGCTTCATCGTCGCCAGCCTCGATAGTTTCGCGGGTCGCATCGTCAGCGATTTGCGCGACGCATCGCCCATCATTCCGGCCAACGATTCCATCGCGCCGCCGCCCAAAGCGCCGCAGCCGGCTTGGGTGTGGCCGGTGGCGACGCTGGCGGGATGTCTTGCCGCCGCCGCCTTTGCGGCAGGCTGGATCGTGGTGCGCAATGATTTGGCGCACACCCGCGAAGAGATGGCCACCCTCACCAATTCCAATGGCGAATTGACGCGGACGCGAGCCGACTTGAGCGCGGCTCTCAAAGATCTCACGGCGGCTCTGGCGGCCGCGAATGCGGCTGCAAACCCCAACGGAATCGCGCTGGGAGGGATGCCGGCGGCGCCGCCACGGGTCGAAACGGTTCCCTATGGAGAGATACCCTTCGATCGCACCCGGCTCGATGTGCTGCGCGACATGTTGGCCAAGCTCGAGTTGCAGGGTTTTCACGGCGTGTTGAAGGTGACCAACATGGCCGGACTGTTCTGCCTCACTGCCAATGGCAGCGAGGGCTATCTGCCGGCCATGCCCACCATTCCGGTCAGCAAATGCGATGTGATCGGCAATCCCTTCGAGGAGTCGCTGACCGGTCAGCAGCGCCAGTCGCTGGCATTCGCCAATCTGATGGCCGGCGCCCGCCAGCGCACCGCCGGCGCCATCAGCGTGGTGGTAGAAACGGCTGGAAGCTCAAAGCTGGCGGCTGCCTATCCGGCACGCAGCGACGGTCTCACGGCCGGTGAATGGAATCGCGCTGCCGCCGCCAACAATCGAGTCGAATTCTCGACCGAAGCGGCACTCTAAGCTCAGCGTTAGAAGGCGACTCGGACGAAGACTTCCGGGCCCTTGGTGCTGAAATCGAAGAAACCGGATTCTGTGGTTTTGGTCGAAGCCAGATTGGCCTTGACGATGTTGTAGCCGACGCCGAAAGCGATGTTCGGGCGCAGCCGATATAAGGCGTCGAATTCGTAGAGGCCCAGCGAGCCGTCGAGGTTCTGCACGGAAATTCTCAAGTACTGACCGCGAGCGTCGAAATAAAATCGCTTGCTCAAGACGTAGGTAGCGTCCAATCCAATCGTCGGCAGCGGGCCCGCTTGATCCTCGGTCTGATCCACATGACGGGTCTGCGTGGAGACGCGGCCGCGCGCGGAAATGTCGGTGTCATTCACGCCGATGGTGACCGCCACTTCGTACTTGTCGCTGTGCAGGAAGGAGTACTCGTAGTTGATGCCCAGCGTGCGCAGCGACAGATTGGTCTTGAGCGGATCACCCGGCTGCAGGATCACGTCGCGGAAAATAATCGGATCGACGAGGGTGGCATTGCCGGTGCGATCCAGCGAGAAGTAGTCGAAACGCAGACGATGGCGTTCTCCCACGCGCACCATGGCCTGAAACTTCGGCTCGACATCGGACTTGTCCAAGCCAAAGATATCTTCGGCGTTCACCGCGGTGCCTTGGACGCCGGCGCTGCTGTCGAGCTGCAGATTGGTGGTCGACGACTGGAACGATGCGCCGATGGTGAGGCGCACGCGCTCTTCGGTGGGACTCAGATAGTCATCGGCGCGCGCGTAAGCGCCGAGCAGCGCCACGGCCAGCCCCAGGGTGAAGGTGACTTTTTTATTCAACTAAGGTCTCCTTAAAATCATCTGGTCCGTGGCAGCGCGGCGCCGTTTCTGCGGCAAAGATGACGCGATCCGTTGCATGACATGTGCCGCAGCCGCCCGCCATCCGGTGAGTTTGCCGCCGTAGATACCGAGCACGCGTGGGCGTAGGTCTCGATCTGCGGTGAATATGGTCTCGCGCGAGCGGTCGAAGGCCGCTTGGCTGGCCGCCGGCAGCACCCGCAGGCCCGCAAACCGTTGCGTGATGTCGGCGCGGGTCAAGGTGCGCAGCGCAGGAAAGTAGTGGCGCGCGACAGCCAGTAGGTATTCCTCTTCTTCGGGCAAGGGATGGGCCTGCTCGGGCGGCCCGCCAAAGGGCGTTTCGGTGGTGCCAATCAGCGTGGCGCCATGCCACGGCATCACGAATACGGCGCGGCCGTCGGTCGGGCTTTCCACATAGTAAATGCCGGCGGTGACCGCAAAGGGAATCACGATGTGCGTGCCCTGCACCAGATCCACCGCCGGAATGAAAATTGGCGGATCGACCTGGGCGGCCACGTGCGCGGCCCAAGGACCCGCGGCATTAACCAACACTCGCGCGGTGCATTCCACCGATTTGCCGTTGCTGGTGTATCTGACCTCGACTGCTTCATCCCGCAAGGTGGCCTGATCGAAGCTGGCCGGCATCGCTACTTCCGCGCCGCCCAGGTCTACGGCCGACTGCACCACAGCGCGCGTCAACACCGCATCGTCGGTTTGACCGTCGTGATAACGGATCACCGCATCCAAATTCTCGGTCTGCAATCCGTCGAGCGCCGGCCATTCGGCTTTTGGCACGCTGCGGAAGCGAGTGGCCGAGCCGAAGCCGCCGAGCAGCGCATACATCCACAGGGCAATTTTCAATTGCCACGGCCGCCGGCGCGTGTCGCGGTAGACGGGCAGATAGAAGGCTTGCAGCTTCACCAAATCCGGGGCGATGCGCAGCAGAATGGAACGCTCCCGCAGGCTTTCGCGCACCAGAGCGAACTGCGCGGACTCGAGGTAGCGCAACCCGCCGTGAATCAACTTGCTCGATTTGCTCGACGTGCCGAAGGCCAGCGACTGCCGTTCGATCAGCAGGGCACTGTGCCCGGCGGCGACAGCAGCTTGGAGTACGCCGGCGCCATGAATGCCGCCGCCGATGATGACCACATCGTATTCTTTCATTGCACGTTGAAATCGAACCTGGGCGTAAGGATGCGCGAATACGCTTGAACACACCAATTTTGCATGGCTGTCGCCATTCCCGAACAGCGCGGGCGCCGGCGGCTAGGTCTTGCCGTCGCGCTTTTCCTCGAATTCCACCACCGGCGCATCCGAAGTCACTTCGATTTCACCATCGACGATGGCGCCCTTGGCGATCGCCACGGTGCGGGCGGAAACCTTGCCGCGAATCACTGCCGTGTAGCCTATTTCCAGCTTGTCTCTGACGCTCAATCCGCCGGTGATCTTGCCGGCGACGATGGCTTGCTGTGCCTGGATGAAACCATTCCAGGTTCCGGATGCCGACAGATTCAGACCGCCCGACAATTCTCCATCGCCATGGACTTCGCCGGATACGACGAATTGACCGGCGCCGCGAATGTTGCCGATGAACACGGATTCCGCACCGATGAAGGTTGGAGTTGCCGAACTGGTATCCAAAAACCGCCGTTTTGGTGGGTTCATGGCAGGCATTATCCTTACCACGACACCCTGTGATGTGACCGGCTTGGCGGTAGAATGCGCCGAATCGGCAAGAACCCCTTCCAGAGCGTGAAAATGGTTACCAACAAAGTGTTTCTGGTGCTGTGCATGACCGCGGTACTCTGCGCGGCTGGCTGCAGCCGGCAGCAGAGCGATT
>JAXDQN010000144.1:0-7152 GCA_034667865.1 Gammaproteobacteria bacterium | reverse complement strand
ATATGGGCAAGAACATCGTCCACTGCGGCGCGGCAGGTACCGGTCAAGTCGCCAAGATCTGCAACAACATGTTGCTCGGCATCAGCATGATCGGCGTCTCAGAGGCAATGAATCTCGGCGCATCGCTCGGCATCGATCCGAAAGTGCTTGCCGGCATCATCAACACCTCGAGCGGCCGGTGCTGGAGTTCCGATACCTACAATCCCTATCCCGGCGTCATGGAAAACGTCCCGGCGTCGCGCGGCTACACGGGTGGTTTCGGCGCCGATCTGATGCTCAAGGACTTAGGTCTCGCCACCGATGCGGCCAAGCTGTCCAAGCAACCGGTGATGATGGGCGCCCTCGCCCAACAGCTGTATCAGACCTTGAGCGCTCAAGGCGCCGGCGCACAGGACTTCTCGGCCGTCATCAATTTGTACAAGAAGAACACTTAAGGTTCAGGAGCCCAGATGATCGAATGCTCAATCGACGGATCGGTCGCCCTGCTGACCTTGAATAACCCGTCCGCCAACACCTTCACCCGCGCGGGTCTCGAACAGCTGCATGGCCTCATCGGCGATCTGAATCGCAACTTGCAAGTCCGGGCGATGGTCATCACCGGCCAAGGAGAGAAGTTCTTCAGTGCCGGCGCGGACCTGAAGCAATTCGCCGAGGGCGATAAGGTGTCCGCGCGCTTGATGGCGCAGCGTTTCGGCGCCACTTTCGAGGCGCTGCAAGAAGCGCGGCCGGTGAGCATCGCTGCGATGAACGGCTACGCCATGGGCGGTGGCCTGGAATGTGCGCTGGCCTGCGACCTGCGGGTTTGCGAGGAACAGGCGCAAATGGCGCTGCCCGAGCCGTCCGTGGGACTGCTGCCCTGCGGCTGCGGCACGCAGACGCTGCCGTGGTTGGTGGGAGAAGGCTGGGCCAAGCGCATGATACTGACCAATGAACGGGTCGATGCGCCGACTGCGCTGCGCATCGGCTTGGTGGAGCAGGTGGTTGCGAAAGGCGCCGCATTCAAAACGGCGCTGGAGATTGCAGCGCGGGTCGCCACCTTGAGTCCGGAAGCGGTCACCAGCAGCAAAGGCCTGATTCACCAAGCGCGTCTCGGCACGCCACGCGCCGCGGCCTTAAGCCTGGAGCGCGAACGCTTCGTCGATCTGTTCGACGGCGCCGACCAACGCGAGGGCGTGAACGCCTTTCTGGAAAAGCGTAAGCCGGTGTGGCGTGGACATTCTTAGCGAGGTTCGCAATCACGTCGCGTTCATCACCCTGAACAGACCGGCGGCTCTAAACGCGCTTTCATTGAGCATGATCGTCGAACTGCGCGCGGCGCTGCACGAGTACGCGCACGATGCGAAGGTACACGCGGTCGTGATTCGCGGCGCCGGCGAGAAATCCTTCTGCGCCGGCGGCGACATTCGCGCCCTGTACGAAAGCCACCGCACCGCGGGCAACCTGCATGTGGAGTTCTTCGCGACCGAATATCCGCTCGACTATGTGCTGTATTCCTATCCAAAGCCGTACGTCGCTTTGCTCAACGGCATTGTCATGGGCGGCGGCATGGGCATCTCCCAGGGCTCGCGCCTGCGCATCGTCGGCGAGCGGACGCGGATGGCCATGCCGGAAGTGGCCATCGGATTTTTCCCCGACGTCGGGGCCAGCTATTTTCTGTCGCGCCTGCCGGGCTGCATCGGATTGTATCTGGCGTTGACCGGCGCGCAGCTGCGCGCCGCCGACGCGCTGTACGCCGAGTTGGCGGATTTCTATCTGCCGCCCGCCAACCTCGAGCAGCTCGATGGTCAGCTGCAGTCGCTTCACTGGAGCGGCGGGGCGAACCCGGACGCACAGACCTCGCGCCACGACATCCTCAAGCTGATTCGCGCGCTCTCCGCCGATGCCGGGACGGCATCATTGGCCGCCGTACGGCCGGCCATCGATGAGCATTTCAGCGCCGACAGCGTTCCGGCATTGCTGCAATCGCTGCAGCGCGAAGCCCGCGCCGAGTTCAAGGAATGGGCGCGGCAAACCGCGGCACTGATCGCCACCCGCTCGCCCACCATGTTGGCGGTGACTTTGAAACAGCTGCGGCTGGGCCGATCCATGACGTTGGCGCAGTGCCTGCGCATGGAAATCGGCATGGCCAAGCAATGCTTCGCCCAGGGCGACTTCATCGAAGGCGTCCGCGCGATGATCATCGACAAAGACAACAAACCCGTCTGGCGTCCCAACGCGCTGGCCGAGGTGACCCAAGCTTCGGTCGATGCAATCTTCGCCAACCCGTGGGTGGGCTCCATCCATCCGCTGGCGCATCTGGAACAAGTTCACGCCTGAAACAAATCACGAGGGACGACAATGCTGCTGAAAGATGTGAATGCGGTGATCACCGGCGGCGCTTCCGGCCTGGGGTTGGCGGTTGCCACTCGAATCGTGAACGCCGGGGGAAAGGCCGTGATTCTCGACGTCAGCGTGGCGCAGGGCACGGCAGCCGTGGCTACGTTGGGTAAGGCAGCGACATTCATCGCCACGGATGTGACGGATGAAGCGGCAGTCGATACGGCAGTCCAACAGGCGGTGTCCGCCATGGGCAGCCTCACCGCCGCCATCCATTGCGCCGGCGTGGCGACACCAGGACGCTTGGTGGGTCGCCAGGGACCGATCGCCGGAAGTGCGTTTCGCCGAGTGCTTGAAATCAATGTGGTCGGCACCGTGCTGGTGGCCAAGGCCGCGGCGGTGGCGATGCAAACCAATCAGCCCAACGCGCAAGGCGAGCGCGGCGTGATTGTGATGACGGCATCGGTCGCCGCCTTCGATGGACAGATTGGGCAGGTGGCCTACTCGGCGTCGAAAGGCGCCATCGTCGCCATGACCTTGCCGATGGCGCGCGAATTGGCGTCGAGCGGCATTCGCGTCGTGACCATTGCCCCCGGACTATTCTCGACGCCGATGATGAAGGGCTTGCCTCAAGAGGCGCAAGACTCGCTCGGCAAGCAGACTCCGTTTCCGCCCCGCCTGGGCGAGCCCGATGAATTTGCCGCACTGGTCGGCCATATTGTCGAGAACGTCATGCTGAACGGCGAAACCATCCGTCTCGACGGCGCGGTGCGAATGCAGGCGCGTTGATGCAGTGGCGTCCGGTACTCTTTTTGGCAGCGCTGGCCCTGGTCGCAGGGTGTGCCCACGAGGTACGGCCGACTGAGACCGCCATCAGTCCGCAAGACGCGCACGAACTGATCGATCGCGCATTGCCGCGGAATATTCCCGACCGCGCGGGCTGGAACGCCGATATCTATGCCGGCTTTTCTGCGCTCACCGTCGCACCCACACGCGAGAATGTCTGCGCGGTGGTCGCGGTGATTGCACAAGAATCCAGCTTTCGCGTCGACCCGGTCGTTCCCAGCTTGGGCATCGTTGCCAAACGGGAAATCGACGCGCGCGCCGGCCGAGCGCATGTGCCATTGATGATCGTGCACGGCGTGTTGGATCTGAAGTCCGCGAATGGCCGCACTTACAGCGAACGCATCGATGCGGCGAAAACGGAAAAAGACTTAAGCGACATCTACGAGGATTTCATCGCCGGCGTGCCGCTCGGACGCACGCTGTTCGACGACAAGAATCCGATCCGCACGCGCGGACCCATGCAAGTCAACGTGGCCTTCGCCGAGCAATTCTCGGCCGCGACGCCCTACCCCTATCCGGTTGGCCGCAGCGTCGCCGACGAAGTGTTTACGCGGCGCGGCAGCCTGTATTTTGGCATTGCGCATTTATTGGACTACCGTGCGCCGTACGATGACTACTTGTACCGTTTCGCCGATTTCAACGCCGGGCAGTACGCCAGCCGCAACGCGGCCTTTCAAAATGCAGTGAGCAGTGTCTCCGCCACGAAATTGCCGGCCGACGGGGCGCTGCTGCCCCACGAGGCTAGCGCCAATGATCCCGGCGCGACCGAGCTGGCGGTTCGGCGCCTGTCCAAACGCCTGAATTTGAGCGACAGCGCCATCCACAACGCGTTGAGCGAGGGCCGCACCAAAGGCTTCGAATCGACGCAGTTGTATCAACGCGTGTTCGCGCTCGCCGACGACAAGCGCGGCCGGATGGTGCCCCGCGCCGCGTTGCCGCAGATCAAGCTGGGAGGCCCGAAGATCAAGCGCGACCTAAGCACTGCCTGGTACGCGCATCGAGTGGATGATCGCTTCAAGCGCTGTTTGAATTCACCGGACGGCTAGCGCTCGACAGTTGTCCTGGAAAATTGCCTGCTCGGCTCAGCATGCCGGGCAAGTCCTTGCCCATGACGCCGGCAAGCCAGCTCGAGGCTTCGATCAAGCGATCGGTATCAAGCCCCGTATGCACGCCCGAGCGCTCCAACATGTAGACCACGTCTTCCGTGGGCACATTGCCCGTGGCGCGAGGCGCGAAGGGGCAGCCGCCAAGTCCGCCCAATGACGCATCGACCACCTTCGCACCGGCGCTCACAGCCGCCCACACGTTTGCCAGTCCCGTGTTGCGGGTATTGTGAAAGTGCACGCGCACCGGCAAGGGATGGATGGCAGCGCTCACCCGCGCCACCAACTCGGCCACATCCCGTGGGCCGGCGACGCCAATAGTATCCGCGATCGCCACTTCAACGGGCCCCGCCGCTGCCGCCGCGCGCGCCATTTCGACTACGCGCGCGGGATCGACTTCGCCGTCGAAGGGACAGCCAAATGAGGTCGAGATCGACACCTGCGCTCGGCGTCCTTCTTGACGCGCCAATCGCACCACGTCGCAGCACATACTTAAAGACTCATCCGAACTCATACCCTGATTGCGCATGGCGAAGCCATCCGACGCCGCACACACGGCACCCAGTTCCGGCAGTCCAGCCTCGATAGCACGCAACGCGCCGCGCTTGTTGAGCACCAGCCCGATGTAGATCACATCGCTGCGCTTCGGCAGTCCGGCGGACACCGCGTCCGCATCCGCCATCTGCGGCACGAGTTTCGGATTCACGAAGCTCGCCACCTCGATTCGTTTGACGCCGGTGTCGATGGCGCGTCGGATGAGTTCGAGTTTCTGCGCAGTGTTGAGCAGCACCGACTCGTTTTGCAGTCCGTCGCGCGCGCCCACCTCGACGATTTCAATTGCTTGCATCAGAACCTCTATGGGCCGTCGCCATCTATCCTAGAAATCACTTTAACTTCGAAGCGGTTTATTACTAATAAATACTGATTTTTCAATTAAATACGTAACTTATATAATATAATTTATAGGTTACTTTTTCCATACCCGCCGCCACCCGGCGACACAATCACCATGATGTCGTCCGGCAGCATTTCAACCTGCGCGAGGTGCGCTAACGCCTCGATGCTGCCATCGCCGCGCTCGACCCAATTCTCGCCGACTGCGCCGGCCGAACCTCCCGCCATGCCAAAGGCGCCTCGTACCCGGCCATTGCTCAGTATGGACGCGGTCATCGCTTCCAAGAAACGCACACGGCGTAGCCCGCCATCGCCGCCCCGCCAGCGTCCCTCACCGCCGCTTCCCTGGCGGATGGCATACGACTCCAAGCGTACCGGGAAGCGCAACTCCAGCACCTCAGGATCCGTCAGGCGCGAGTTGGTCATGTGAGTCTGGACCACACTGGTGCCGTGGAATTGCGGGCCCGCGCCCGACCCGCCGGCGATGGTCTCGTAGTACTGATGCCGGTCATTTCCGAAAGTGAAATTATTCATGGTGCATTGGCTGGCCGCCATGACGCCCAGCGCGCCGTACAGCGCATTGGTCACGCACATCGAGGTTTCCACATTGCCGGCCACCACGGCACCCGGAAAGCGGGGATTGAGCATGCATCCCTCGGGCAAGATCAGTCGCAACGGACGCAGACAGCCGGCGTTCAAGGGAATGTCATCGGCCACCAAGGTCCGAAATACGTACAGCACGGCGGCCACGGTCACCGCTGTCGGCGCATTGAAATTGTTGTCCAGTTGTCCACTGCTGCCGGTGAAATCAATGGTGGCAGCGCGCAATTGCGTATCGATGCTCACGGCCACTTGAATCCGCGCGCCGTTGTCCAGCTCCAATGTAAAACGGCCGTCGCGTAACGCCGCAATCGCGAGCCGCACCGACTCCTCCGCATGGTCTTGCACATGCTGCATGTAGGCCTGCACCGTGCCCCGCCCGTAGCGTCCGACCAGCAGCTTCAACTCCCCGGCACCCTTTTCGTTGGCGGCGACTTGCGCCCGCAGGTCCGCTATATTTTGCTCGGCATTGCGCGCAGGGTGCGCCCCCTCTCGCAATAGCTGCAATGTTTCCGCCTCGCGCAGCCGTCCGCCGCTCACCAGCTTGAGGTTATCGATCAAAACGCCCTCCTCGCCGATTCGGGTGGAGAAAGGCGGCATCGAGCCCGGTGTAATGCCGCCCACGTCGGCATGATGGCCGCGAGAGGCCACATAGAAACTAGGGTGCGCGTCGGCGCTTTCCAAGTACACCGGCGTCACGACGGTGATGTCCGGCAAGTGTGTGCCGCCGTGATAAGGATCATTCAGGGCGAATACATCGCCATCGCGCATCTGCGGATTGCACTCGATGACCGCGCGGATCGAGTCGCTCATCGAGCCCAAATGCACCGGCATGTGCGGTGCATTGGCGATCAACATGCCGCCGCCGTCGAATAGCGCGCAACTGAAATCCAGCCGCTCCTTGATGTTGACCGAGAAGGCGGTGTTTTGCAGCCGCAAGCCCATTTGTTCGGCGATATTCATGAAGATGTTGTTGAACAATTCCAGCGTCACCGGGTCGACCCGAGTGCCGACGGCGATGTGCGCCGATGCCGGCTGCAGCCGTCTCATCTCCAAAGAATCGCGCGCCACCGTGGCTTGCCAGCCGGACTCCACCACAATTGTCGCGTGAGCGTCGGCGATGAGGGCCGGTCCTTCAATTTGCGCGCCGGCATGCAGCTGTTCGGTGCGATACGCCGCAGCGTCGCGCCAGCCGGAATTTCCCGCGCCGCTCGCGCAATACATGGATAAGTTTGCATCGACCGCAGGCCGGTATGCGGGCGGGGCATTTTTCTCGGCACCGTTTGCGACACTCGACAGCTTGGCGCCACTGGCCGAGGCCGCAATGCATTCCACCGCTACCGCTTCGATGATCAGCGGCAAATTCGGGGTCGTAAAGGAAAAATAGCGGCGA
>JAXDQN010000143.1:0-3738 GCA_034667865.1 Gammaproteobacteria bacterium | reverse complement strand
CCGTCCGTCCTCGCCGCCCGGCGGCCCAGTGAAACACGACGGCTGCTGGTGAGCCTGGGTGCATCGCTCGCAGATGACGTCACCTTCGTCGCTCCAGCCGAGCGTCCACGCTCGACTATCTCGGCGTTGTTCACTCCTGCGCGGCGGACGACAACGATCCTCCTCTGGGTGCTCAACTTCACCAACATGATGCTGGTTTTTTTCTTCATCAGCTGGCTGCCCAGCCTGCTGGCCTATCGCGGGCTCGCCAATTCCGCGTCACTGTCCGCGACATCGCTATTCAGTGCTTCAGGAGTCATCGGCGGAATATCGATGGCGTTCGCCATGCGACGCACTATCCCACCCACGGTCCTTTCCGTGGCCTACGTGTGCGCAGCCTGTAGCGTCATCGCGCTCGCGCTGCTCCCTGCAACCGGCCCTGCCTTTCTGATCACCATCGCCATCTCAGGCGCAGCCATTCTGGGCTCGCAGTTCTGCCTCATCGCGTTGGTTAATCACTACTACCCACCTGAGATCCGGGTGAGTGGGGCCGGATATGCCATCGGTGTCGGACGACTCGGTGCCCTGTTCGCCCCCGTGGCCGGAGGTATCCTGCTCAGCCTGGTTTCGGCGGCCCAGTGGGTGTTCCTGTTTACGGCTTTACCGGCCCTCATTGCTCTGGGCGTCGTACTGACTCTGCGGCGCACTAGGACGATCACTCAAGCGGTTTGAGCACCTGAGAACGGGGGTCGAAATCGGCCAACACTCTGCCGGATTCTAAACGCTCGCCTCTCGACCCAACTGTTCGAGCACCCCGACCGCCGTGCGGATTTCCTCCAAGGTGAACCCGCCGGAAAACGAGTTCACCCAGCTCTCCTGTCGGCGGACCACTTTATCGTGAATCTCGCGGCCAAGCACAGTGAGACTCACGAGCTTCGCACGCTTGTGATCGGGATTTTCGACGAGCTCGACCAGGCCGGACTTCAACAGGCCAGTGACGACCCACAGCACACCTTGCCGCGTCGACTCGAAATGGCGGGCGATCTGGGCAACGGTGCGAGGTCTGTCGCGGATGGCGCCGAAAACCTGCCACCTGGCGGAAGTGAGGTCAAGATCGCGCACCAGTTCGTCTCCAGCCTTCATCATGCGACCATGCACCCGAAACAGCGTGAGGATCAGGTTCGTCATCGCGGCTCCCTCGACGGTGTAGCCGCGGCGCGGTGGCCTCGTTACTTTGGCTTTTTGACGCCGCTTTGTCGTCTTCGTCAACCCCTTGTCGATTTGCTTAGCCACTTGTCGAATGGTGACTCCCACGCTCATGTCTTTTTTCGTACGCGCCATTTGCGCGGCAGGTTAGCATACTGCCGAGACGGTTTCCCAGCCCTACTCCGACAGTCGGTTTCTCGCGCGACGCTCGGTATGACTTGCGCGACTTGTCGTCCATCATCATGGCGGGCGCCTACAGCTTCACCACTTGTATTGCACACTGATTCCGTAGGTGCGGGGCTCGTTGAGGTTCGCCTCCTCGAGCGAAGCGACGGGGTAAGGAGGGACCTTCACGCTGGGCAGTGTTGGCACGATGAGATTGGGAGGGGCACTGGTGGAGGTGTTCAGGTACACGAGCTTGTTGGCAAGGTTCTTCCCCCACAACAGGACAGACCAGTGATTGCTGAAGGTCTGCTTGTAACTCGCGTTCCACAGCGAATAGGCCGGCCGGAAATTCGTGTTTGTGGTGTTGAAGACGTCCTCGAACGTGTCGGTCACGTGCTGGAAATCGGCGCGCAGCACGCCTTCGCCGAAGCTTGCGAACCCAAACGTTCTCTGCAGGCCGAGGTTGATCGTAGTCTTCGGAGCATAGGGGAATCGGTTGCCGTTCAGATTGACGGTGGGGTGGCCTGGAAGATCGGGGTTTTGAGTGATGAAACTTTTGAGATCCGACCGCAGGAACGTGATGTTGCCGTCCAGTTGAAAGCCCATCGGTAGACGGACCCGACCCTCGGTCTCGATGCCTTTCAGGATTCCCTTGGGCACGTTATCGAAGAAAATAAATGGAGACGCATCGCGTTCCACCTGAAGGTCGGTGTAATCGTAATAGAAGGCGTCGGCGCTGCCGCTCAACATTCCGTTGAGCAGGCTTCCCTTGACGCCGCCCTCGTAGGACCACACGAATTCCGGAAGGGCATATTGGGGAGTACCGGAGAGGAATTCGCCACTCTTGAAGCCGCGACTTATGTTCCCATAGAGGTTGACGTTGTCGGTCAGGTTGTAGAGCGCCGTGAACTGCGGGGTGACGCCGTGCGAACGACGCCCCTGGTCGACGTCGTGGATGGGAGCGGGGAAGAACGCAATCTGGAAGCCCTGGTTGTGCTTGCTTTCCTCGCTGTATCGAAGCCCGACCCCCAGATGCAAGCTGTCGGTGACCTTCCAGTCGGCATTGCCGAAAACTGCCTTTGCCGTAGTGTCCAGAGTCGCCTGCTGAGTGAATACCCCATATGGACTGGGAAAGATCTTCGGAATGCCAACGCTGGGGATGCCGGTATTCAGGTAGCTGTCGATGAACAAGCGGGAGCGGGTCAATTCATCGAAATAGTAGGCCCCGAACACGGAATAGAAGCGATCCGTCTGCCAGTGCAGCTGCATCTCTTGACTGATTTGATGGGAGTCGGCGGCGAGCGTGAACGGTCCGTAGATCGGCAGCGGGCTGTTGTCGAGGGCGGTGAGATAGCTGGAAACGGTTCTTCGGTACCCCGTTATGGATTTCACGGTGAAACTATCGTTCAACGCATATGAGGCGTCCAGGGATGAGCCCCAGATGTTGGCGTAGCGGTTGGGATCGGCCGCGGAGTCGATGTCCCGAACATTGCTCGGCGTGGGGTTGGCGCCAAATAATTGCGGCAGCGTCGGGGCTCCGGGAAAGGGTTGGTTGACCGCGCCGACATAGTGGAACAGCCCGTTACTGTCATTCGCATGGTAGTAGTCCATGCGGGCCAGCAGCTCCAGCTTGTCGATCGGCGTCCATTGGAGAGCGGCTTTTCCGCCGCATTCGTGCAAGGTGTCCACGTCGTTGCCGGTGGCCAGATTCTTGCCGAACCCATCCCATCGCTCATGGCAAAAGCCGCCCAGCCGTCCGAGGAGGTTCCGGGCGAGCGGCCCGCTGACGACGGTTTCGAAGTCGGTGCGCCCAAAGTTGCCCACCCCTACGGTCGTCTCGCCGCTGAATTCATGGGAAGGAGCATTGGAAACGATGTTGATGGCGCCGCCGGTCGCATTACGGCCATATAAAGTCCCCTGCGGACCACGCAGTACCTCAACCCGGTCCACGTCGAAGAACGCCATTTGCGCATCCGCGGGCCGCGAGAGATACACCCCATCGAGGTGCAGCGCCACCGAGTTTTCAGCCGCCGGCGAATAGAGCGAGTGACCGACCCCGCGCAGGGTGATCGATATATCCGTGTTATCCGGCGCGACTTGCAGGCCCGGAACCGTACCGCCCAGGTCACTGAGGTCACGCTGGCCCTTGGCCTCCAGGTCAGCGGCGCTGACGGCGCTGATCGAGGCAGGAATCTGCGAAATGCTCTGCGCGCGCTTGGTGGCCGTTACGACCACCTCTTCCAGTGAGTCCGGCGTCGCGCTGTTGTTCGCAGTTTGTGCGGATTGGGCCTGGCACTGACTTGCCAGTGCCCATGCCGTCGTTGAAGCCAGCAGTACCTTGACAAAAGTTGCTACGCGCATCGACCGCCCCCCTCTATGGTGCCACCA
>JAXDQN010000142.1:0-5845 GCA_034667865.1 Gammaproteobacteria bacterium | reverse complement strand
CCAACTCGATGCGGGGGAAATGCCACTGGTTATAGATTATTTCGTTCATTACACGACAATACGCAAGGTTGCGTAATTACGCAATACGGCGTATTTGCGCGTAATGCTCAGTTATTCGACCAGGTGCGGGTACAACTATAGACAGTCTGATTGAAGTCCTGCTTCCGAGCTCATTCGGGAGGTACAAGCGCGGGGTCCAGAAGCAACCTCGGCATCATGCATGCCCCGGGTTGATTTACGAGACCGCAGTTATTCCAAGCACATGAGGCCTGTCGAGCACGGCAGCAATTGTGTTTTGGCCAGCGCGGGACGTATCCAACTACTGGGCCTGCCGATCGTCAGACCGAGTACGCCTCGATGATGGTGACATTGGCGATGCCGCCGCCTTCACACATCGTCTGCAATCCATAGCGTTTGCCGCGCGCCCGAAGCGCATGCACCAGGGTCGCCATCAGCTTGGTTCCCGACGCGCCGAGCGGATGACCCAAGGCGATCGCCCCGCCATTGACATTGAGTTTCTCGGGATCTGCATGCATCTCCTGCAGCCATGCGAGCGGCACCGGTGCGAATGCCTCGTTGACTTCATAGAGATCGATTTCGTCAATGGACAGACCGCTCTTCTCGAGGGCGCGGCGCGTGGCGCGCAGCGGCTCTTCCAGCATGATCACGGGATCTCCCGCGGTGACGGTGAGGTCGTGAATCCGCGCGATCGGGGTAAGTCCATGGGCTTTCAGCGCGCGCTCGCTGACGATGAGCGCCGCGGAAGCACCATCGCAAATTTGGCTGGCGTTTGCGGCGGAGATCACGCCACCCTCCTGCAGCAGCTTGACCGCACCGATGGATTCGAGTGAAGCATCGAATCGAATTCCCTCATCCTGTACGTGCTGGGTGGTTCCGCCCTCAGTCTGCACGGCGATTGGCACGATCTCGTTCTCGAAAGCCCCGGCCTTGGTCGCGGCAGCCGCGCGCTGATGGCTTCGGAGGGAGAATTGGTCCAGCACCGCGCGAGTGAGCGCGTATTTGCGCGCAATCATCTCCGCGCCCTTGAATTGGCTGAACTCCGTCACACCGTAGCGAGCGGCGATCCGCGGACTGACCGGACCTGTGCCGATGCCGGCTTTCGCGTGCAGGCTGAGATTGCTCATCATCGGCACCCGCGACATGCTTTCTGCGCCGGCCGCGATGATCATGTCTTGAGTGCCCGACATGACCGCCTGCGCGGCAAACTGAATTGCCTGCTGCGAGCTGCCGCATTGCCGGTCGATGGTCACGGCCGGCACGCTGTCCGGCAACCGGGATGCCAGAACGGCATTGCGCGCAAATGCGAAGGACTGCTCGCCGGCCTGCGTCACACAGCCCAAGATCACATCGTCGATCGCCTTGGGATCGATGCGGGTCCGATCCACCAGCGCGTTCAACACCTCCGCCGCCAGGTCCGCGGGATGCCAACCCGCCAGCTTCCCGTTGCGCCGGCCGCCGGCAGTCCTCAACGCATCGACGATGTAAGCCTCCGCCACTTATTGGCCTCCTTCAAAACGCGGCTTGCGCTTGGCCACAAAGGCCGCGACCCCTTCCTGCCCTTCGTAGCCGGCGCTCGCGCTGCAGATGGCGCGCGCTTCGCGCTCCAGATGAGTTTCCAAAGTGCCGGCGGAACTGTCGAGCAAAAGATTGCGCGCGAGTCCCACGGCGCCGACCGCCGTAAGCGAGAGGCGTTGCGCCGTCGCGGCGCCCTCCTCTGCCAAGGTCTTCCCATCCAAGACTCGGGTGACGAGTCCCATAGACTCCGCCTCGGCGGCGAGCACCCGGCGATTGGAAATAATCAGGTCTTGCGCTTTGCGCAAGCCCACCAGACGCGGCAGCAGCCAGGTCAATCCCCCATCCGGGGACAGCCCGATGGCCGGGTAGCCCACGGTGAAATGCGCGCTGTCTGCCGCGAGGACCACATCGCCCAGCAGGCTAAGACTCATTCCCGCGCCCGCCGCCGGACCATTGACCAACACCAGCAGCGGCTTCGGCATTCGAGCGAATCGAGAAATGGCCAAGTGCAAGGTGCCTGCCAGGCGACTGAGCAAGGCGGGCATCCGCTTGCCGGCGTCGGCAAACTCGGCCAGGTCGCCTCCCGGGCAAAACATGCGGCCTGCGCCGGTCAGCACCACGCAGCGAATTGCGGAATCCGCGTCGCAGCGGATGGCGATGTCCAACAGTGCTTGTGCCATGTCCAAATTGATCGAGTTCGCGTGATCCGGACGATTGAGCGTCACCGACGCGATGGAGGCGTCCACGCTGAAGCGCACCGGACTTTCATTCACTGACATTGCTGCATCGCTCCTCGGGCCAATGCGGCCAGCCGGGGAAAGGCCTGGGCTCTCGCGCTGGCATTCGCCGATACCGCTGTACCACGCAACACCCGCCCCTTGATGCCGTGGAATATGGCGGCCAAACGGAAGAAATTGAATGCCAGGTAGAAATCATAGTCGGCTATCGATGCGCGGCCGGTGCGTTCGCAGTAGGCCGCGAGGTAATCACTCTCGGAGGGAATGCGCAAGGCGCGGATGTCGGCACCGCCTAAACCCGCCACGATATCGGGCGGCATGCGATACATGATGGCGTGATAGGCAAAGTCCGCCAAGGGATCTCCGAGGGTGGACAACTCCCAATCCAAAACCGCCACCACGATGGGCTTGGTGGGATGGAAGATCAGATTGTCGCAGCGAAAGTCTCCGTGCACGATCGATGATCCTTGATGGCGCGGGGCATGCGCGGGAAGCCACTCAATGAGGGCATCCATGTCGGCATCGCGCCCGGCCTCGGTGTCGGCCAGATACTGCTGGGTCAGCCGGCCGATCTGCCTCAGCAAATAATTCCCCGGCTTTCCGAAATCGCCGAGCTGGATCGCCTCGAAGTCCACCTGGTGCAATTTAGCGAGGGTGGCATTCATGGCGTCAAAGTACGCCGCCCGTTCCCAATCCGGCACCTGCGGCAGGGTGGCATCCCAAAACACCCGGCCCTCGATCAGTTCCATGACATAGAACTGGGTGCCGATGATGTTTTCATCGGCGCATAGGGCATGCACGGCGGGGACGGGAAACTGCACGCGATGCAACGCACTCAGCACGCGCGCCTCGCGTTTGACGTCATGCGCACCCGGCAGCAGATTGCCCGGGGGGCGGCGCCGCAGCACGTAAGACTTGTGCGGGGTACGCAGTTGATACGTGGGATTGGATTGGCCGCCTTTGAACTGCTCCACTGCCAGGGGGCCTTGAAACCCGGCGACGTGCGCCCCCAGCCAGCGAAGCAGCGCCCCCTCATCGAAGCGAAATTCGGGACGCACCGCGGTGGTTCCCGCATAGCAGTGCGCCGGCACGCTCACTGGCGCACCGTCCAATCCCGTTTGATTTTTTTCGCCAGCGCCCACTTATGAACCTCGGTCGGTCCGTCGTAGATCCTGAAGGCGCGAACCTCGCGAAAAACCTGCTCGACGATCGTATCTTCGGTCAGTCCGGAACCTCCCATCACCTGCACGCACCGGTCTGCGACCCGCATGAGCCCTTCCGAGACCGCCACCTTGGTCATGGAGCTTTCGGTAACCGCCGGCGAACCGGCATCGATCACGTCGGCGCACCATTCGATCATCAGTTGCGCCTGCTGCAATTCGATCAGATTCTCGGCCAGCATGAAGCCCACGCCTTCGTGATCGATCAACAGCTTGCCAAAGGCTTCGCGCCGACTGGCGTAGTCGATGGCGATGGCATGCGCTCGGGTGCAGGCGCCGAGCCATCGCATGCAGTGCGACAGCCTGGCCGGCGCCAGGCGCACTTGAGCGTATTTGAAACCCTCGCCGCTCTGTCCCAGCATCTGCCCCTGCGGGATGCGCAGATTCTCGATGGTTAACGTGGCATGCCCACCCGGCATGGAGGTGGCCATCGTGCGCGGTATGCGCTCGATGCGAATCGCGCGATTTGGCAAGTCGATCAGGAATAGACAGGCCCCCTCATCGGACTGCGCCAGCAAGATGCCGATGCGCGCGCCTTGGACCCCGGTGATGAAGGCCTTGCGGCCATTGACGATCCACTGATCCCCGTCCCGTGTCGCTGTGGTCTTCATCATCGAGGGATCGGAGCCTGCGCCGCCCTCTTCTGCCGGTTCCGTCATCAAGAACGCGGACCGCACCTGCCCGTCGAGCAACGGCGCCAAAAATCGCTGCTTGATCGACGGGGAAGCGATCTTCCCCAATAAAAACATGTTGCCTTCATCCGGAGCGGCCGTGTTGCACGCCAGCGGACCGAGCGGTGACAGGCCTGTCTTCATCAACACCAACGCGGTTTCACGCTGCGTCAGATGCTCGCCGTTTGGCAGGACATGGGGCGTCAGAACGCCGGCATGTCGCGCCAATTGCTTGAGCTCGGCAACCAACTCGTCGGTCGGAGCACCGTGAGGGTCCCGCCTGGAGTCTCGTTCATAGGGAATGACGGCCTGCCGGATGAAGTCCTCGACCCTTCGTGCAATGGCCGCCGCACGCTCCGAAGGCGCCGCATTCACTTGGGCGCCATCCGGATCGCGCCATCCAAGCGGATGGTTTCACCGTTCAGCATCGGATTTTCAATGATGGCCTGCACCAGCTGTGCGAATTCCGCAGGCTGTCCCAAGCGGGCCGGAAAGGGCACCTGTTTTCCCAACGAGTCGCGCACTTCCTGCGACAGCGATTGCAGCAACGGCGTCAGAAAGATACCGGGCGCGATGCTCATCACGCGGATTCCGTAGCGCGCCATCTCTCGGGCGATCGGCAGCGTCATGGCAACAATCCCGCCCTTTGAGGCCGCATAGGCAGCCTGCCCTATTTGACCGTCGAAGGCGGCGACGCTGGCGGTGTTGATGATGACGCCCCGTTCCTCCTCGTCGACCTCGGTCCGATGCAGACGGGCTGCGAATTTCGACAGCACGTTGAAGGTTCCCAGCAGGTTGATCGAGACGATGCGCGAGAAATCGGACAAGGCCAGCGCATCGCCGTCTCGGCCGAGGACCTTGGCCGGTGGCCCGATCCCGGCGCAATTCACCAAGATGCGCGCCTTGCCGTGCTGTGCCTCCGCCTGCTCGATCGCGGCCCGCACGCCGGTCTCGTCGGTTACATCGACGGCGATGAACTGTGCACCGCACTCGGCCGCCTTTCGCGCGCCAAGCTCCTGGTTGAGATCGAATAGGCTGACCTTGGCACCCGCCGCCGACAGCATGTCCACCACGGCGCCGCCGAGGCCCGACGCACCGCCGGTGACAATCGCCGCCACACCGCGGGTTCTCACGCGCGAGCCCTCAAGGGACCAGGACTGCTTTGATGCAGTCGCCCGATGTTTGCGAGGCCACCGCCTCATTGATGGCGTCGAGCGGAAATTTGCGAATCAGGCGCTCAAACGGGAATCGGCCCGCGGCGTGATGGGTGATGAGTTCGGGTATGAAAGTATCCAAGTCGCTGTCGCCCTCGATGATGCCGTGGATGCGGTGGCCGTACGTGATGAGCGTGGCCAAGTTGATGGACACCGCGCTTTCCGGGCGCGGCGGCACGCCGACCAGCCCGAGCAGACCGCGACTGCAAAGCGACCCTAATGCGGTTTCGACCACCTGTTCACGGCCGCTGGTCTCGAAGGCGAATTCGACGCCGTCGGGCAATAGTTCGCGAATCAACTGGCCGACATCGTTGCCGGCGGGATCAATGGCATGCGTAGCGCCGAGAGCTAGCGCCATCGCGCGCCTGGCCGCAACCGGCTCAACCAGGATGATGGTGGCGCAACCGCGAATGACGGCGCCCATCACGGCGGCGAGACCCACAGGGCCGCCGCCAAAGATGGCAATG
>JAXDQN010000141.1:0-8476 GCA_034667865.1 Gammaproteobacteria bacterium | reverse complement strand
GCACCGCGCAAGTTTGCTTCGGAGTCAATGAGAAATTGACCCGAGGCGACCACGTTTTGCCCCAAGACAAGTCCTTCCAGGATTTCCGAGCGGCCGCCTTGCTCGGCACCCACTCGCACCCGCGTGGGACGAAAGTGGGTGTCATCGTCGGCGACGATCACGAAACTTCGCGTGCCAGTCTTTATGACTGACTCACTCGGTACAGTGAGCACACCGTCTTGAGTCATGCTCTGGAAATGCGCTGCCGCAAACATGCCTGGCCGCAGGCGCTTGTGCGGGTTTTTCACGATCACTCGAACTTTCAGCGTACGCGTAGCCTGCGTCAGCTCCGGGTACAGGTAGTCAACCTGACCCTCAAAGCGCTCGCCAGGCAGCGCCGGGACCTCGACTTCGGCACGATCACCCGGCTGGAGCCAGGCAGCTTGCGTTTCAGGTACTTCTGCAGTGATCCACACGCTGTTCAAGTCGGCGAGTTGAAATAGCAGGGTGCCGGGCTGAACTTGCGCGCCCTGGCGTGCGCCGAGGTCCATCACATACCCATCGAATGGCGCGTAGTAGTCCACCCGTCTCTCGACCCGTTGGGTGTTTTCAACGCGGGCGATCTGGGCTTCCGACAACCCGAAGAGCGCGAGTCGACGCCGGGTCGCCTCGATTAACGGAGGGTCATTTGCGCCCAGTGCGATGAGGAACTCCTGCTGCGTGGCTAGAAGATCCGGCGAATAGATGCCGGCAAGTAGCTGACCACGGCGAACCGAATCGCCGGCTGCGCGCACGTCGAGTCGCTCGATCCATCCTGGCTGGCGCACTTGCACTGCCTCGATGCGGTGTTCATCGACACCCACTGCACCCACGGTATCAACTACGCGTGCGAAACTGCCCTGCTCTACTTTCGCGAGCCGAAGCCCGAGGTTTTGCACGACGCGCGAGTCGACCGCGACGCTGCCGGGTGCTGCGTCCTTCGCGTATTTGGGAACCAGCTGCATGTCCATGAACGGGGATTTGCCCGGTTTGTCGAAATGCTCGGTCGGGCGCATCGGGTCGTACCAATACTGCGGTTTGCTCTCGGCGATTGCGGCGACTGCATCCACCGTGGAGGCCGGGGATTTATCAGATTTGTCGATATGCTCACTGTGATGCATCGGGTCATGCCAATAACTGGGCGCCGCTGCGCCGGCTGCTATCACAACACCTAGGCAAACGAGTAAGGCAATTTTTGCATGCGGCCTCATTGCGATTCTCCGGAAGAATTTTGCGAAGCGCTCCAATAGTCGAGACGGACCTGCGCGCGTGCTGATTCGACCGCAAGCGCCAGGCGTTGGAGCTGCACATCGAGTAAGCCGCGGCGCGCCAGCAGCACGGCGTCGAAACTGCCTCGACCGCTCTGATACGCGCTTCGCGCTGCATCGATGCGGTGCTGAGCGTCGGGAATGATCGACGCATCAAAGTCGGCGACGCGTTCCTGAAAGTGCCGCCTGTCGACATAGTCCTGGCTGATCTGCGTGTGCAATTCGCGCAATAGATCGCGTTTGCGGTCTTCACTGGCGTGCGATTGCTCAATAGCCGCGGCCACGCCGCGGTCTTGGCGGTTCTTCGTAAAGTACGGTAAGCCCACCTTGAACTGGATGCCGACGAAATCGGCGAAGTCGCGTCGGTAGGCGTAGTAAACCTCGACAGAATAATCCGGCTTGTATGACTGTCTTGCCAAGGCAACCTCTGTCGCAGAGGCTTCGATCTGCTTATCCAGATTACCAATGACCGGATGATGGTCGGCGCCGGCGATCAGGCCCGGTAATGGAGTCATCGTGTCGGGCATCGTGAGTGACTCGGCGATCGACCGCCTTGCGTCATCGCCGATCCACCGCGCAAGCCCCTCGCGCATGCGAAGTTCGTGGTGTAACCAATCGTGTGCCTTGTCTGCGGCCAGACCGGCGTCCGTTTTCGCTGCAAACCAGTCGGCCTGGGATGCCTTGCCATTGCTGTAATCCTTCTCGAGTGACTGGACTTGCAGCGCCGCCTCATCTGCCAGCCGCTGACTCAGCTTCAAACCCTGTTCCGTCTCGTACAGGCCGAGCCATGCAAGCGACGCGTCACGGCGCACCATGCGCTGCTCGTTGTCGAGGGCTGCGCGGTCTGCATCGGCGTCGAGTTGCTTACGAGCGCCTTGCAGCCGACGCTTCTCGGCGCGCGGAAACTCCTGGCTCAAACCAATCGTAAATTCGGTGAAGTTGTCGCGGCGGGTGCTGAAGGCCTCCGGCGTATCGATGGGCAGCTCTTTGAGTCCTCCCGATAACTGCGGATCCGGTAGCTGCGCGGCGACGACGGCTTGCTGGTCCTCCGCTTGAATCTTCGCCTGACGTCCGGTCAGCAAAGGTTGATCCACCGCAGCCAGGCGCGCCGCCTCTTCCATCGTCAATGGCGAGGTCGGAGGATCAGAGCCTGCCCGCGCCGTTGCAACCACGAGGATGCACACAAGAACGAATGCGAAACCCGGACCAGAAACGGCTCGCTGTTGCCGACAGCGCAGCCATGGCGCCCGGGCGCCCACGAAGGAACGAGACATGTCTATTCTCCAAAGCAAACGCCACCAGGAGCGACTACCGACGTCGCCGTTTCCGTTGTTAAAACGGAACTAGAGCGGCTTTAGAGAATGGGTGGGCGAATGAGCGGCGAATCGCCGCGAGAGGAAAGATGCGTGGACCGGAATTGAGGGAGCAGCGATGTAGACCCAAGCAAATGCAACGCTTGCGGTATCACCGTAGCCGCGCCGGCAACAGTCCCGGCGCAAGCTTCGAGGCAGCAGCTCATCGAGTGTTGGCCTTTCGGACAACAGGAGTCTTGAGCTACATCCGAGTGCGAAATGGCGGCGGTTTGGCAATCCGTCGACATCAAGGGAGAGATCCCCGCGAATGCGACCACAGATCCCTGCAAGCCGATAGCGAGCACCACAATGAGAGCGATGAATTGACGCTTCATAACAGGAATATTAACACCAAACCGATGCATTGCCGCCACAGTTTGCATCTGCCTAGTGCCGCCGCTATCGACGTTCCGTCGTCCGAACGTAGTGCAGCGATGGCGCCGGCGGCACCGAGGCCGAGTCCCTTCAGAACTGCCTGAAAAGATTTGCGTGGGTCCCACTCACAGGCAGCAACTCGCTCCGCTCCTTCAGTTTTACCTCCATTGTTCCGCGGAAGGAGGAACCTACGCAATGGCCTTGCTGAAAAAGGACTATCGCAAAAGCACTAAACGCGGCATGCCCAAACATTGGTTCGACTCGCATGCCCATACCCACGTCGCCCTCGACGACGCCATCGAACAGGGTGCGCTGTTCTGCAATATGCTTGTTGAGAATCTCGGCAAGTCCTAGTGCGAACCTGCGTTGAACATTGACCAGGGATTGTCAAGCCGCAACAATAGGCCCGCTAGACATCGTCGCCGTGACGATGAAACAGTTTGACTCTGCTATTCTCAGACGCTCGCTCAGGTTCGCAACCGAGCGCGTTGCAACAAAAATCCAAACCGCTACCACTCAAGGGGGATAACATGAAGAAGGTTCTCTCACTCATCGCGCTCGCAGCAGTGTTCTTCGCGAGCCCTTCCTTTGCCGCAGACCCGATCGTTAGTACGTGGAAGCTCAATGTCGCGAAATCGAAGTTCAGCACGGGCGCAGTGCTGACGGCCGGGAGCCGTGTCTATACCGAAGCCAACGGGCTGTACACGCTCGACCAGAAGCTGACAGGCGTAGACGGAAAGGAGATGTCGAACCGGGTGCAGTACCGCGACGGCAAGGAGGAAAAGCAGGCCACGGCCGGTCCTGCAGATACGACGCTCGCGAAGAAGATCGATGCAAATACTTGGGACTTTGATCTCAAGAAGGATGGCAAGGTCGTTGGCCACGTCCATCGTGTCGTATCAGCCGACGGCAAAACGCTGACGGTACACAACACGGGTGTGCAGCTGAGCGGCGCCAAAGGCGACGAGACGCTTGTGTTCGACAAGCAGTAGAGCTCCGAAAGGCCATGCGCACAGGGACGTGCGCACCCAGCCCGGGGCACTACGCCAGCCCCCGGTTGAAGCACGTTTGGCGGTGGCAGCTTTCGGGCCGCGACGGTGGCAGGTTAGGGTCGCGATTTGCCGGTCGCTGTGCCCCCTCAATTTTCATAAAAAGCTGATCACTTCAGGCTGATCGGGTGGATTCAATGGCGATGGTCATGGCTGACGAAGGCAGATACGAAAGCCCTGTTCGAGACCGGTAGGTGCAAGAGATTTGCGGCAATTGTCAAAGTCGCGACTCGGAAATTGGCTCAACTCGATGCAGCACAAACCCGTGAATTTTTTGCGCTCGCCTCCAGGCAATCGGCTGGAAGCGCTGAAGAGTGATCGCGAAGGACAATTCAGTATTCGTATCAACGACCAGTACCGCCTTTGCTTTCGCTGGATCAACGAGGGGCCGACGGATGTGGAGATCGCGGACTATCACTGAGGGTAGCGAAGATGTTTAAGAATGGTATGCGGCCGGTCCACCCAGGCGAGGTGCTTCGGGAGGATTATCTGAAGCCGCTTAGCATGAGCGCCAACGCATTGGCTACGGCGCTCAGCGTACCCGCACCAAGGATCAATGATGTGGTTCGTGAGCGGCGCGGCATCTCGGCTGATACGGCCATGCGGTTGGCGCGATATTTCGGTGGCGATGCGCGTTCGTGGCTGAATCTCCAGAGCGCCTACGATCTGCGCGTCGCGGAAATCAACAACGCCAAGCGCATCGCGCGAGAGGTCTCACCCGCCGCCGCATAGGCCGTTAGGCGGTCGCAACGGCATGGTTGGGGCAAATGCCGTGAGGGAAGCTATAGAGATGGGTGCGCTGTCGATCATGGCGCGGCCGGTAAACCCGGTGGGCCACGGATGTGCTGAGCGCGCGCGAAGGTCTCGATGACGAGTCTCATCGCGCAAAACGTCCGTCAGCAACGGGCGATTGCCGCAGGCATACGATCCATTCATGTGATTGTAGGAGCACATCACCGAGGCAACTCCGGCCTCAATGGCGGCCTCAAAGGGCGCCAAATACACTTCGTGTAGAGTCTGCTCAGCAGCATATCGACCCGAGCGTTGCCCGTGATCTTTGCTACGTCGTTCTGCGCCCACGCGACATGCAAGCCGAAAGTCAGGGCTGCCACGGCGAGCCCCGCGTACACTGGGAATAAAGCTCGGGTAGCTCCTTGCGCCTTCATTCGTTGCTCACGCGCTTAGATTGCCTTGATGCGCCTCGCCCCACACAATGATTCCCACGCCCGCGAGTGCGATGAGAGCACCCATTCGTGTTGGATGGCACTGGAAGTATTCGGAAGGGGTAAATGCTGGGGCGTGTGCGATTTGAACTGTCCCGCCGATTTTGCAGGCGTCCTAATGCTTCGTCAGCAGGCGACGACTGAGCCAGCGCCGCACGGGTAAGTCGTAAAACTTCAGCGCAAGGTAGGCGACCAGGATGCTCAGCGCGAGGGTCAAAATACCCAGCAGCACCCCGTGCGAAAGACTGGGATGCTGCCGAAGCACCCATGCGGCGTAGATGTAGATCAGCGGGTAATGAGTGATGTAGAGCGGATATGACAAGTCTCCGAAGAACCGCGCGATCCGGATCGAGACCCCGTCGACTCTCCGCTCTCCGGCACCCAGGCACACGATGATTGGAAAGACACCAATCACACACAGTGCCTCGTACAGACCGTTGACCCAAAGGTGCGAGGCATCGCCGAACCTAGGCAATGCAAGCGCCACCACAAGCAAAAAGCTGCATGCGGCGAACGTGTGATTGATCTTGAGGTGTGCGCCAGTCCGAGTGAGGAGTATTCCTGCAAAGAACGGGAACATGACACGCGTGAACCCGATGTTCAGTTCCTGCGCATCGACCGTCCAGCCGCCGGTGAGCGAGCCCCGGGGGGTGGTCACGGCAAGATGAATGAGGAACCCCGCCGCCACGACGACCAGCACCCAGAGCGCCTTGTTTGACAGCTTTCGCAATCCGGCGGCGTAGAGAAAGTTCGCGATATATTCAAAGAACAACGACCACGCGGGGCCATTGAGAGGGTAACTTTCGCTCCCGCCTCGGATGTCAAACGCGGGGGTCACGGGAATCATGACGGCGCCGAGAATCATCAAGAGGACCACTTGCCACGGCGGCGTGCTCGCTACCAGTGGGAATTCAGGTGACGTTTGGAAATAGAACAGCGCCGCGCCGATGACGCTGCCAACGATGACCATTGGCTGCAACCGGATCAAGCGGCGTACGCAGAACTCACGCAGGGACATTGCGGGCCAGCGATCATCGTACGCATAGCCGATCACGTAACCCGACAGCAAGAAAAAGAAGTCGACCGCCAGGTAGCCGTGATTGATCCATTGTTTGGCGGGATTGTTCTGGTAGCTTTCAAAGAGGTGGAACACGACGACAAGCAATGAGGCCACACCGCGTAGTCCATCCAATACGACGTAGTGGGCCTTCGCCGCCGAG
This sequence comes from Gammaproteobacteria bacterium, assembly GCA_034667865.1. Taxonomy (GTDB): domain Bacteria; phylum Pseudomonadota; class Gammaproteobacteria; order Steroidobacterales; family Steroidobacteraceae; genus Bog-1198. The sequence goes on along the minus strand of JAXDQN010000141.1, from coordinate 1,971 downwards.
GCATCTGACACGTGTTTTATGCTGGCCAATCTAGGTGTCAGCTGGACCGGGACAGGGCGCACTAGGGTCATGGGTGCGCCGCACGTGCAGGGATTGGGACGGCTTGGTCTCGGATTCGTCTCGTGTTGCTGAGCGCGCCAAGAGAGTGATGCACGAGAAGAGTAAGGCGAGCAGTCCAAAGGCCCCGCGAAGACCAATGGCTTTTGCCACCACGCCCATGACCGCAGGCCCTACTAGCGCGCCAGCGTAGCCGATGGTCGTGATTGCGGAAATGGCTAGGCCGACGGGCATCACACGCTGGGAGCCGGCCCGCCGAAAGAGGACAGGTACAACGTTGGAGGCGCCAAAACCGATCGCCAGAAAGCCGATCATAGCTACCAGGGCGATCGGCGCGATCAAGACGAGGGCGAATCCCAACACAGCAAGCAGGCTTCCGCTGAACAGTACGGCTCGATCCCGGTACCGGGCAACGATCCGGTCACCCCCCAGGCGGCCGACCGTCATGGCCACGGAGAACATCACATAGCCGAGACCGCTGTACTCGACGGTGACTAGGCGCGCCCCGCTGACGAGCAGGGCCCCCCAATCAAGCACGGCACCTTCAGCTAAGAAAGCGATGGCGGTAAGCACCGCGAGCAATAGCACGACACCACGCGGCAATGCGGAGCCCGAACCGCGCTGGGGCGGAGCCTTTTCACTCAACAGTCGAGGCCAAGCAAGGAGCGTCGCGACGAACATGATGCAAGCGCAGAGCATGCCGCTAGTGAGAAGCGGTACGTGCCATGACAGCAGCAGTGTCATGACCAGCGATCCGGCAAGCCCACCTACGCTGAACAACGCATGGAACCCGGACATGAGAGGTCGAGCGGCGTCCCGTTCAACCTGGATCGCATGGATGTTCATGGCGACATCAAGCGAGCCGAGCGATGCGCCAAATATAAGTAGGGTCAGCGCGAGCATGGGGGCCGAGGCTGCGATCGTCAGCAGCGGCAACACAAACGACATGCCCAGCGCACCGGCGACCACGATTGGCTTGCTGCCATAGGTCGTCGCGAGGTATCCCGTCAGCAGCATCGCGCCGACAGAGCCCAAGCCCAAGCAGAGGAGCAGGAGGCCGAAGATGGCGTTGTCGACGGCCAGCCGACTCTGGACGTAGGGCACCAAGGGAGCCCAGCATGCGATGCCATATCCTGCGACGAAGAAGGACAAGCGCGTTGCAAGACGAGTGGCGGGTGTATCGGCGGATGGCATAGCCAGTCTTCCCGGCTCAATCTTCTGCCACTATCACGGCCACTCCGACATCCCGCAGCTGCGCGAGTCGCGCCGCCTCCAGGTCGTTTTCGACGATGTAGGTCTGCACACCGGCGAGCGGGCTGATCCGGTGCGGCGCGCGGGCTTCGAATTTCTCGGTGGTGATCCATCGCCGCTGTCGCACGCGCTGATCCCGGTAGTCAAGCAGATCTCACAGACGCCCACGAAGCATCGATCGACGTTCATTTGGGCAACTGTGGCGCAAGCAGTCCGCATCGACGCAGCCACCCACCATAGGATGCACGAGGCCCCCAACGAAAATCACCTGCAGGTCTGACCGGCGCAAAAGTACCGCAGCGCCAGCCGCTCAGCGATTCTGTTGCGACGCGCAAGTGGCAGCGAAACATGCATGAATGGACTTTATCATGCGTAAACACGTCACTACAACACGCGAATTCGTGCGAATTGAAAGCATGTCAAAGCTGAACCGACTGGAATTTATCCGGCTAGATATCAGACCCCCGACCTTGCGTGATGTGCTCCACTGCGAGACGGGGTCTGAGCGCTTTGCCGGTCGCGCCGACCGGTGGATTGCGGACGGTGCGCAACAAACGCAAATGCTGCTCGATGTCGGCGCCGCCGAAGATGCGAGGTTTCGTCTCCGTATTGATAGACGTTGATCATGCCGGCTCGACTGAGCATCCAGCGCGCGTGATCCGC
>JAXDQN010000140.1:0-14251 GCA_034667865.1 Gammaproteobacteria bacterium | reverse complement strand
CTGCCGAAACGGTCACCGATCGGCGGCTCATCGGAGATTCAGTTGGTGCACGTTCTAAGCCGCCGCCGCGCGCTGTTTGCTTCAATTGCAGCCGCAATTGGAATCGCCAGCAACAGTTCGGTCATGGCAAACGATGCGGATGGCGATCGCGATGACGCTGTCGCTTTTGTAAAAACAAACCTTGACTCCAATCTCAGCGGTATCGGTGCTCTCGATTCCAATCTCACCAATGCTTGGGGATTGGCTTTTGCACCCGGTGGTGCCTTCTGGGTGAGCGGCAATCATTCGGGCACCTCGAATCTGATCAATGGCGATGGTTCGGTTGCTGCCTTGGCAATCACCATTCCCGCGCCAAAAAGCTCTAGCTCAGGCACGATATCTGCGCCCACGGGCATCATCTCGAACTCGACTGGTTCGTTCCACGTTCCAGGTACAGCGTTGCCTGCCTTGTTCATCTTCGACACCGAAGATGGAACCATTGCCGCCTGGAATTCCGGCGTTGACCTGATGCATGCGGTTATTGTGGTCGACAACTCATCCAGTGGAGCGAACTACAAAGGATTGACCTTTGGCTCGAATGCCAGTGGTAACTTCATTTTTGCGACTAACTTTCGCAGCGGCAATGTCGATGTATTCGACACCAACTTTGCACCGGTCACGACCGATGGGCGGTTCATTGATCGGCATATTCCGCGCGGCTTTGCGCCCTTCGGTATCCAAAACATCGACGGTGATTTGTGGGTAACCTATGCCAAGCAGGACGCGCAAAAGGACGATGACGTAGCAGGTCCTGGCAATGGCTTTGTCGATGTGTTCGATACGGACGGTCATCTGCTGCGCCGCTTCGCAGAGCGTGGCTCGTTGAATTCTCCCTGGGGTATGGCGCGCGCCCCATATGGCTTTGGGCAGTTCAGCGGCGACATACTCATCGGCAATCAGCAGGACGGACACATCAACGCGTTCGACTCGCACGGCAATTTCGTAGGGTCATTGCGACGGCCGAATGGCGAGTCGATCAAGATCGATAAACTGTGGGCATTGCAATTTGGGGGTGGAGCGAAATCGAGCCCGGAATCCCTATTTTTCACCGCGGGCCCGAATGACGAGAACAATGGTTTGTTCGGAGTCATTAACGCGGTATCCGCGACCAAGGACGCGGCGGCCGATAAAGCGTCGATCACTGGAATGCGGGAGCTGCGCATGCCGGCAGCTCCGTTGGCCAACCACTATTGATCGTCTACGTCGGGCCAGGCTTCCAAGGTGCTAGTTACTGCCGAGAGAAAGGCGTTGGCCTGAAAAGCATCGAGCGCTCGATGATCGATTGTAAGCGTGAGATAGCACATCGAGCGCACACCGATCGCCTCCACGCCGTCCACCTCCATCACACAGACGCGACGCTCGACCTTACCGACGCCGAGAATGGCGACTTGCGGCCGATTAATCACGATGGGCGAGGCCAGCAGGCTACCGCCGACGCCATGATTTGAAATCGTAAAGGTGCCGCCGCGCACATCTTCCGGCGCGAGTTTTCCGATGCGAGCGGCATAGACCAGTTCGCCGAGGCGGTGCGCCAAGCCGAACAGGTTCATGCTTTGTGCGCGATGGATGACGGGAACTATAAGCCCTTTGTCGCCGAGCGCGGTCCCAATACCGATGTTCACGTCGGCGTGCACTTCCATCGCATCCGCATGAAATGTCGCGTTAACTTGCGGGTGGTCACGCAGTGCGCGCACGCAAGCGCTGGTGAAATATGCCGTGAGCGTCAGGCGGGTGCCGCGCTCACCGTAGATTGGTGCATAGCGCGCCCGGTGCGCCAACACACGGGTCAAATCGGCCTCAAAAAGTGTTGTGACATGCGGCGCCTCGAGCATGCTGCGCGACATATGCTCAGCGACGCGCCGCCGAACGGCGGTGTGAGGAATTCGCGAACTGCCGGGGCGAAACTCAGTTTCTACGATCCGTACGCAGCGAGGCGGTAGGGATACGACATCGGCGATACGCGCAGGGGGCGGCGAGGGGGCTGCCTCCGCCGCGACGCTCGACTGGCGCACGCTGTCGCCGGCAACGTGCCGCATAACATCCTGAGCGGTAATCCGGCCGTTACGGCCCGTGCCCGCTATGTCGGCCGCAACGACCGAGTTTTCACTAAGCAGGCGCCGCACCGAGGGACTCAACGCGGCTCGACCTTCGCGTGCGATCGCGGTGTTAGCCTCTTGTTCAGCCCGCGCCGGAGTGGCGGCTTTGTGTACGACGGCTATGGAATCCGCTGAGATCAAGCGCGCGAGTACTTCGTCTTGCATCACCTCAGCGTCGACTGTTTTGAGAATTTCGACTAAACGGCCGTCCGCAGGCGACGGGATTTCGACCGTTACTTTGTCCGTTTCAAGTTCGACGAGCGGTTCGTCTTTGACGACGCGATCGCCGACTTGCTTGCACCAGCGCAGTACGGTCGCGCGGGTACCCTCGCCGTTGGCTGGGACCAACACGTCAGTTATGCCAGGCATACTCACGCTTCGGCCAGATCGACAAGCGCTTGGGCTATCTTGTCCACACTCGGGAGCACCGCGTCCAACAGCACGGGGCTATGGGGACTCGGAACATCCGGCATGGCTAGTCGCTCGATCGGCGCATCGAGATCGAAGAACGCCTCCTTTGCAAGGACGGCTGCAATTTCAGCGCCGAATCCGGCCGTCATCGTGTCTTCATGCACGATGAGGCAACGACGGGTCTTGCGCACGGATGCGAGCGTCGCTGCACGATCCCACGGCGACAGTGTGCGCAGATCCAAAAGGTCGGCCGGCTGACCGCTGGCCTCGATCGCTTGCTCGCACCGTTCCACCATGGCGCCCCAAGTCACGACGGTTAGTGCCGTCCCCTGGCGCAATAAGGTTGCCTTCCCAAATGGCACGATGAAGTCATCGCCAGGATAGGCTCGCCGCGCCCATGCGCCGTCGAGTAACGATCGATGCTCAAAGAATATCGTTGGATCATTGCCGCGCAACGCACTGCGCAGCAGGCCAACCGCATCCTGCGCATTCGAGGGCATTGCAAGACGCCATCCTGATCCGTGCAACCACTGTACTTCGTTGGACTGGCTATGCCAGGGATCGCCGCATTTGAAGAAGCCGCCGGGAATTCTCACCACCATCGGCGCCGCGAAGCGGTTTGCTGTTCGCCAGCGCATGGTGCCGCAATCATTGAGCTGTTCCGCAGCAGGATCGGCATACTTGCGGAACTGAATCTCTGGCACCGGCAACAAACCCGCCGCTGCCATTCCGACGGCGCGGCCGATGATGCCTTCTTCCGACAGGCTCGTATCGAACACGCGTCCGACACCGAATTTCTCCTGCAATCCGAGCGTCGCTGCATGCACGCCCCCCTTGCGGCCCACGTCCTCACCAAAGACCAGCATGCGCGGATTGACGTGAAGTTCGTGTTCCAGTGTGCGACGTACCGCCGTCACCAGGTTGATGCGCGGGCCTTGGGGGCGCGCCTCTGGGTCTCCGGCAGGTAACCGTATACCGTCGGGGAGAAGACCCCCTTGAGTTTGTAGTTCGATTGAGCCGTCGCTCGCGTTCTCGGAGAATACAAAACGTTGCGCGCGCGCGGGATCCGGCGTGCGGAGCCCCTCGACACGGCCAAGCGCCTTCTCAACCACCGCGCGCCCTTCCGCCATCTCAAGATCCCACTCGCTTTCGGACAGCGTATGCGGCACCAGCTGCGCGCGCAGCTTAGCGAGCGGATCTCGCTCCTGCTCCCCTGTGATTTCAGCGGTGCTCTTGTAGGTCTGGGTGTCCTGACCCGAATGTCCAGACAGTCGCGGCACACGTAATCTGAGCAACGCCGGACCCTCGCCCGAGCGAACGAATCGAACGGCAGTGCCAATCAGCTCCGCGGCGCCGCGCGGATCCGAACCGTCACCATCGAGTACGCGCAACCCGTGAAAGCTTTCCAGGTTGCTGGCGATGTTGCCACCCGGTGTCTGCTGCTGCGATGGCACGGAGATGCCGTAGCCATTGTCTTCAATGAAAAATAACAGCGGAAGACGCTCGGTAGTTGCGATGTTGAGCGCGGCCCAAAAACCGTTAGTCGCCGTCGAGGCTTCCCCGCCGTGTGCCACTGCGATGCTATTTTCGCAATCCTTGTCACCTAGGGCTGTCGCGCGATAGCGCAGTGCCTGTGCCCACCCGACGGCGGGCGTGTACTGCGTCCCCACGCCGCCGCAAACCGGCAGCACGCAGGGCCCAACACTGCGCGGCAGGTTAAAGACCACGCCAATGTCGCGGCCTTCGCTCATGCTGCCGACTCGCATCATGGTCGACGCGAGCGCGTCCTCCACCGACAAACCAAGGCTTAGGCAAAGCGGCCGGGATCGGTAATAGGCGCCAATCCCATCGCGCGAGCCGGTCAATTGCGTTCCTAGAAGTACTTGCGTGACATCATGACCCCGGGCGGAAAACTGATACAGCACCTTGCGCGCCGGCAGTAGCGTGAATTCTTCGAGATCATCGAGAGCCCGGGAGATTGCGACGCGACGCAAAACTGCGCGCCAATCGACCGAGTTGGGCAAAGGGTGTACCTGCGGTTTCTGTGAACTGGAGAGCATCTGATCCGTTCCCTAACCAATCCGTGAATAAGAACAAGACTAGAGCACCCCTATAGACATAAATCCCCAATTATGCCCAATATAGGGCTCATTATTAGTGACATTCCCTAATTTACGGGCAAATTGGAGCGCGCTTGGACCTCGATCGCTTTGACGCAAAAATCCTGGCGGCTCTTCAAAACGATGGCCGTTTGTCGGTAGTGAATCTGGCCGAATCGATCGGATTGTCGGCCACTCCGTGTGCCCGACGCGTGAGGGCGCTTGAAGCGGGCGGCGCCATCGAAGGCTATGCCGCTCTGCTCAATCCCGCGCGCATCGGGCTCGAAGTCCTCGCCATCGTCCAAGTGAAATTGACCGAGCACACGGACGAAACCGTGGCGCGTTTTGAACGCGAAATCGAAATGATGGACGAGGTCACCAAGTGTTTCGCCATGACAGGTGCTTATGACTTCATTTTAGAAGTCTACGGTCGAGACTTGGAAGCGCTGAGTAACGTGGTCCTTAAAAAACTCATCCGCGTGCCAAACGTGCGAGATATGCAGTCAAGCGTCGTGCTGGCAACCATCAAACGCACCACGCGTATCCCGTTGGGCCATTTGCGGTTCTAAGCAGATTTGGCATCGAAGTGGGGGAGCATGGCTGATATGACGATCGACAAAAGTGGGCTCGAATCGATCGAGGTGGCGAGCATCGATGAGATCCGCGCGCTGCAGTTAACGAGAATGCAATGGTCGATAAAGCATACCTACGACAACGTAATGCCTTTCCAAAGCAAATGTAAGAAACTCGATTTGGCGCCTGGAGACCTAAAATCGCTCGAAGATCTGGCGAAGTTTCCGTTGATGACCAAGAAGGATTTGCGCGACGCTTATCCGTTTGGCCTGTTTGCGGTGCCGAAGAACAAGGTTATGCGAGTGCATGCATCCAGCGGCACCACCGGAAAACCGACCGTGGTCGGTTATACCGCCCGCGACATCGACACATGGGCGGGACTCGTGGCGCGTTCCATCCGCGCCGGCGGCGGACGATCTGGCGATTCGGTGCATATCGCGTACGGCTACGGACTGTTTACGGGTGGCTTGGGCGCGCACTACGGTGCAGAGAGACTGGGGTGCACCGTCATCCCGATGTCCGGCGGGCAAACCGAACGTCAAGTTCAACTGATAGCCGACTTTAAACCCGACATCATCATGGTAACCCCGTCGTACATGCTGAATATCGCGGAGGAATTCGACCGGCAGTCAATCAGCTTGAGCCAATGCTCGCTGAGGATCGGCATATTCGGCGCGGAGCCGTGGACGGAGGCAATGCGTGGGCAAATCGAGGCGCGTGTGGGGATCGACGCGGTCGACATCTACGGGCTGTCTGAGGTGATGGGACCTGGCGTTGCCCAAGAATGCATCGAATCCAAGGACGGGCCGGTGATTTGGGAAGATCACTTCTATCCCGAAATCATCGATCCGGTGTCTGAAAAAGTATTACCCGATGGCGCGCAAGGCGAGTTGGTGCTCACGTCTCTGACCAAAGAGGCTCTGCCTGTGATTCGCTATCGAACGCGAGACATCACGACACTGCTGCCGCCGACGTCGCGATCCATGCGACGCATGGCCAAAATCGTCGGCCGTTCCGATGACATGTTGATCATTCGCGGCGTCAACGTCTTTCCGACCCAAATTGAGGAGTTGATCATGAAGCAGGCGGCGCTTTCGCCGCACTACGTGCTGGAAGTGGTGCGCGAAGGTCATCTCGATGATCTGATCGTCAAGGTAGAGTTCGCCAATAGCCACGCAGGCAACCACCCAGACCGAACTCTGGCCGCCGCCGGCCTTGCGCGGGAAATCAAAGCCTACGTGGGCGTCAGCGTGCGCGTGGTTGTGTGCGAAACCAACGCGATTGCACGGTCGATCGGAAAAGCGCAGAGGGTCATTGACAAACGCGCACCCGCGGTCTGACCCGCGAGCTCAATCGCTCGATTGCCACGGCGGCATCTTGTCACCGCAGCCCGCCAAATCTTTTCAGTATCGCAGGCTCGGCAGCGGGGAGGGGGCCGTCCAATTGTGCCGCGTGCTCAGAAAGGTAAGACTCTGACGCGGTAAAAAGCCGCGGATAGATATCGCGGCACAATTCCGCAGCACGCGTCCCTGGCCACTCGGCAGGCAATAATCGCTGCGGAAGCAACGGATCGCGAAGATGCAGGCGTCGATAATCGTGAATCAACAACGTGCGCACGATAAAGGCGGCTTTGGGATCGGAGCGCGCTTTGGTGGCGATGGCGGCGCGCTCAAAGCGCTGCAAAAAACGTTGGTAACGCTTTCCCAAGTCCGCCAGATCCCAGCCCAAGTCCACCAAGTTCGAGGGCGCCGTATCGCGCGATAGATCGGCGGTAAACATCAAGGTGGCGGTCGGCAGTTTGAAGCCCAAGCTCTGCGGATCAAATCCGTTCGGTCGGCTTTCAGGGTGCGCGAAAATGCCATTGGTCAGCTCGCCAAAGCCTTGCCACGCCAAGTCCTTCTTGTAGTTATCGCGCTCGCTAGCCCGAAGCGCCGGCAATACAAGCAATGTCCAACGTCCCGTCCACGGCGTGTTCGGCTCGCCATAAATGCGCTCCGTGGCTTCGGCAAATCGTTCGCGTCCGGTGCCCGACAATTGGTATTCGCTCAGCTTGCCGGCCCGCCGGGCCTGCAACCACCCCTCCTGGGCCAGGCGGGTGGTGGCCGTGCGCACCAATCGTTCGTTGAGTCCGAAGGGCGCCGTGATGCGAATCAAGCTGCCGAGGGCAATCGAACCGCCGCGGGGCATGAGTGAGTCGCCAAAGATGGTCACGATCAATGAGCCGCCGCGCAACGGCTTTTGCCGGCGAAATCGGCCGATCAGTTCGTGCGCAACGGTGCTTAAATCGAGCGTCATTTTTCAGCCATTGTAAACTAGCCGCAATGCGATACAGAAAAAATTGATTTAATCATATTTCTGTATCAGACTACTTGCGGGGCTAAGGTGGAGGCTGGTGTGTATACCCAAGGGCTCGATTTTCAGAACCAACTGCTCGACGGGGTGCAGGTCAGTCCCGCGGCCCTGGAACTGCGTTTTCAGACCCGCGTGGACGCCGAGCAAAAGATTGAACCCAAGGATTGGATGCCTGAGCGCTATCGGCAGACCCTAATTCGCCAGATCTCCCAACATGCGCATTCCGAGATCGTTGGCATGCTGCCCGAAGGCAACTGGATCACGCGCGCGCCTAGCTTGCTGCGAAAATCCATTCTGATGGCCAAGGTCCAGGATGAGGGCGGCCACGGCGCCTATCTGTACAGCGCGGCCGAAACATTGGGCGTGAGCCGCGATCAGCTCATCGACCAGTTGCTGAGCGGCAAGGCCAAGTATTCAAGCATCTTTAACTATCCAACCCCGACCTGGGCGGACGTGGGTGCCATCGGCTGGTTGGTGGATGGCGCTGCCATCATGAATCAGATTCCCTTGTGCCGATGCTCGTATGGTCCTTACGCCCGCGCGATGGTGCGGGTGTGTCGCGAGGAAAGCTTTCATCAACGCCAAGGCTACGATTTGATGCTGCAGTTGGCGCGCGGGACGCCGCAGCAGAACGCCATGGCGCAAGCGGCGTTGAATCGCTGGTGGTGGCCCTCGCTCATGATGTTTGGACCGCCTGATGCGGAGTCCATGCACAGCAGCGATTCACAGCGATGGAAAATAAAGCGCTTTTCGAATGATGAGCTGCGCCAGAAATTTGTCGACTTTACGGTGCCGCAGGCGCGATTTTTGGGTTTAACCCTTCCGGATCCGCTGCTGCGTTGGAATGAAGAACTGCAACATCACGACTATGGCCCCATCGATTGGAACGAATTCAATCAAGTTCTCAAGGGCAATGGTCCGTGCAATGCCGAGCGCCTCAAAGCGCGGCGCAGCGCGCATGACGAGGGTGCTTGGGTCCGCGAGGCCGCCATGGTTTACGCCGAGAAACAGAAACAACGTGTGGCGGCGCAAGCGGCCTAAGCGCGCCCGTAGGACAGTTCGCAATGCAAGATAAAGAGCAATGGCCGCTCTACGAAGTGTTCGTGCGTGCCCGCGGTGGGCTCGATCACAAACATGTAGGCAGTTTGCATGCCGTGGATGCGCGTATGGCCGTCGAGCATGCCCGCGATTTATATACGCGCCGACAGGAAGGGGTGAGCATTTGGGTGGTGCGCTCCTCCGATGTGACTGCTTCGGATCCCAGCGACGCGGATGCCTTCTTTGAGCCTGCCAAAGACAAGGTTTATCGGCATCCGACGTTTTACGAGATTCCCGATGAGGTGAAAACGCTATGAGCGCTTCGGTCAAGCCATCCGACGAACTGCTGCGCTACGTGCTGCGCCTGGGTGACTTAAGCCTCATCTTGGGCCAGCGCCTTGGCGAATGGATCGGTCATGCGCCTGCGCTCGAGGAAGACTTGGGGCTCGCCAACGTGGCGCTCGATCTGATCGGTCAGGCGCGGATGCTGCTGTCCTATGCCGGTGAAATCGAAGGCCTGGGGCGCGATGAGGACCAAATCGCCTTTCTTCGTCAGCACGGCGAGTATGTTAATGCGGTACTGGCTGAACAGCCGAATGGCGATTTTGGCCAGACCATCGTTCGCCAAGTGCTCATCGACGCGTTTCAACTGGAACTCTACGAACGCCTGAGCAACTCGTCCGATGAGCGGTTGGCCGCGATCGCAGCGAAGGCCGTCAAGGAAACCCGCTATCACCTTCGATACAGCGGCAACTGGTTGGTGCGCTTGGGCGATGGCACCGACGAAAGTCATGCGCGCGTGCAATCAGCGCTGGAGCGTCTCTGGCCCTACACGGTGGAGTTGTTCGCCGAAGACGCCGTGGATCGAGCGATGACCGAACGCGGCGTCGCGCCCTACTTGAGTGAGCTTCACGTCGCTTGGAACGCACGCATCGATGAGATTCTGGCAGAAGCGACTTTAAAGCGCCCCGCGGACCGGCCCCACACTTGGTTTGGCAAGCGCGGCGAGCATTCCGAACACTTGGGGTATTTGCTCACTGAAATGCAGTACCTGCCGCGAGCCTTTCCGGGGGCGAAGTGGTAGCGTTGGCCACCGATCTATTTGCGGCCGCGGATGCGCTGTCGGCAGCGCGGATCGCACGCGCGTGGCAGGCGCTGGGCACGGTGGAGGATCCCGAAATCCCCGCGCTGAAGCTGGTGGATTTGGGCGTCATCCGCTTTGTGCGTGCCGAAGCCGACGGCGCGCTGCGTGTCGGCCTCACGCCGACCTACAGCGGCTGTCCGGCCACTGAAGTGATCCGCAAATTGGTCGAAGAGGCCTTGAACAACGCAGATATCGGCGAATTCGCCCTATCGACCCAACTGTCGCCGGCGTGGAGCAGCGATTGGATCACGCCGGTCGGGCGGGCGCAGTTGCTCGCGTATGGGATCGTGCCCCCCGAGAAGTCCACATCGCTGCGCGCTATGCGCCGCGCCACCCATCCATTGGCCTGTCCTCACTGTCAGTCGATGAATACCGAAACGCTCAGCGAATTTGGTTCCACTCCGTGCAAGGCGCTGCACCGATGCAATGCCTGCTTGGAACCCTTCGAATACTTCAAGTGCATCTAAGCTCATGCCCACCTTTCATCCCTTAATCGTGCATGCCATCGATCGAGTCGCCGACGATGCGGTGAGCATCACCTTGAAGGTGCCCGCTGCATTGCGCGGCGCTTTCGGCCACCGAAGCGGCCAATATCTACCGGTGCATCGACTGATCGGCGGTCGCAAAGAATATCGCACCTATTCGATCGTCAGCGCGCCTGGCGCGGAGCATCTGAGAATCGGCGTTCGCATTCACGCGCAGGGCCGGATGTCGGGCGAATTGGGTAAGATGCTGCAAGTCGGTGATCAGCTGGATGTCGGCGTGCCGGGCGGCAAATTTCTGACACGGGTCGATGTCGCGCGCGAACAGTCCTATGTAGCGTTTGCGGCGGGCAGCGGCATTACCCCTATTCTGTCCATCGCGGCCGATATTCTGAGCCGGGAGCCAGCGAGTCGATTCACCCTCGTGTATGGCAATCGCAGCATGTCGCGCACCATGTTTCTCGAGGAGACGTTGGCTCTGAAGAACCGCTACTTGAAGCGATTTGCCGTGCACTTCGTCATGAGTCGCGAGCCGCAACAAAGTGCGATGTTGAATGGGCGCATCGATGCTGCGAAAGTGCGTGAGTTGGTGGCGGGCATCGAGGGGTTGGGCGACGCGGATGAATACTTCATCTGCGGACCCGGGGCGATGGTGGATGAGTTGCGCGGCGTGCTTGGTGAAATCAATCCGCGTGCAGTAGTGCTCTTCGAGCGCTTTGCCACTGCCAACCCGCGGGCGAACAGCGCCCCTGAAGCGGTCGAAGTTGCGGAATCGGCGCGTGAGCTGCTGGCGACAGTTTCCATAACCATGGATGGACGCACCCGCAGTTTTCCGATGTCCACACAGGACGCGTCTGTACTCGACGCTGCCGAACGCTCAGGCTTAGACTTGCCGTTCTCCTGCCGTTCAGGAATCTGCGCCACTTGTCGGGTGCGCGTGGTCGAGGGAGTAGTGCAGATGGAGCACAACATCGCGTTGGCCCCCTGGGAAATCGAGGCGGGTTTCGTGTTGTGTTGCCAAGCGCGACCGAAAACGCCGTCATTGCAGCTAAGTTACGACGAAAAATAGCAACCGCCGTCTTGTGGGGAGTTCCAAGCGTGGCTTACGAACACATTCTATTCAGCATTGACCGCGGCATTGCGCGGCTAACGCTCAATCGGCCAGACAAGCTCAACAGTTTCAATGTCGCCATGCACTTGGAAGTGCGCCAGGCGATCGAGGATGTGGTGAGCGCACGGGCGCGCGTTTTTGTTCTCACCGGAGCGGGGCGCGGCTTTTGCGCCGGACAAGATTTGAGCGATCGTGCGGTGGCGCCAGGCTCATCGCCCGTGGATCTCGGTGAATCGATCGAAAAATTCTATAAGCCGCTGGCGCTGTCGCTGTCGAACCTGCCCTGTCCCAGCATTGCAGCAGTCAATGGCGTCGCCGCCGGCGCGGGCGCGAACCTGGCGTTAGCCTGCGACCTGGTGATCGCGGCGCGTTCGGCGACTTTCGTGCAAGCCTTTTCAAGAATCGGTTTGATGCCGGATTCCGGCGGCACATGGGTGCTGCCGCGATTGGTGGGCACAGCCCGAGCCTTGGGATTGACGCTGCTCGGCGAGAAGCTACCTGCAGAGCAGGCGGCCGCCTGGGGCATGATTTGGCAGTGCGTCGATGATGCAGCCCTGGCCTCGACGGTAACCGCGCTGGCCGAACAGTTGGCGATTGCGCCTACGCACGGGTTGAACTTGATCAAGCAAGCGATTCGCGGCAGTGGACTACGTAGTCTTTCGGAACAACTGGACGTGGAACGCGACGGACAGCGGGAACTGGGTCGCAGCGCAGATTACGCCGAAGGCGTGGCCGCTTTCATACAGAAGCGCGCCGCCAACTTCAAGGGTCACTGACATGATTTTAAAGAGTTACGTTTGCGGTGGGTGGCACGGCGAGAGCGGCGGCGTCGCGATGCGCGATGCGACCACCGGCGAGGTCGTTGCGCAAGCGTCTTCCAGCGGCATCGACTTCCGCGGTGTTCTGCAGCACGCGCGTGAAGTCGGCGGACCAGCGCTTCGCGCGCTGACGTTTCATGAGCGAGCCGGGCTGCTCAAGGCTGTCGCTAAGCGGCTCACCGAGCTGAAGGAAGAGTTCTACACATTGTCCTCGTCCACCGGTGCGACGCGCAACGATTCCGCGATCGACATCGAAGGCGGCATCGGCACCTTGTTTGCCTTTGCCAGCAAAGGATCGCGTGAATTGCCGAATGCCCGCGTGTATCTCGACGGGGCCGTGGAAGGGCTATCGAAAACCGGCACGTTCATGGGGCAGCACATTTATGTGTCGCGACTGGGAGCGGCTGTCCTGATCAATGCATTTAACTTTCCGGTTTGGGGAATGTTGGAAAAACTCGGGCCTGCGCTGCTCGCCGGCGTTCCCGTCATCGTCAAGCCGGCGACTGCCACCGCATATCTCACGCAAGCCGTGGTGCAGCGCATTATCGAAGCGAAGATTTTGCCTGAAGGCGCATTGCAACTGATTTGCGGCGGCTTAGGCGACCTGTTTGATCACTTGAATTGCCAGGATTTCGTGTCCTTCACCGGTTCGGCTCAGACGGCTGCCCGATTACGGGCTCATCCGCGCATCATCGCGCAATCGGTGCGCTTCGTGGCGGAAACAGATTCGCTCAATTCCAGCATTCTCGGGGTTGATGCCACCGCTGGCAGTCCAGAATTCGATTTGTTCGTCAAAGAAGTCGTGCGCGAGATGACAGTCAAGGCGGGCCAAAAATGCACGGCGATCCGCAAAGCGCTCGTGCCGGCGCCCCTGCTGGCCGATGTGGTCGGTGCATTACAGGCGGCGATGCGCAAGATCGTCGTCGGCGATCCGCGTGCCGAAGGGGTGCGCATGGGCCCGCTGGTCAGCCTCGAGCAACGCACCGAGGTTCTTAAGCAGGTCGAAAGCTTGCGAGGCGAAGCGGAGCTGGTGGAAGGGGATTACACCAAGTTCGAGGTGAAATCCGCCGATGCCCAGCGCGGCGCTTTCGTGCCGCCGCTGCTGTTGGTGTGTCGTGAGCCGGCCAAGGCGCGCGCCATTCACGAAGTCGAGGCCTTTGGGCCGGTGGCGACTGTAGTCCCGTATCAATCGAGCCAGGACGCGATCGAATTGGCGCAACGCGGCGAGGGCAGTCTTGCGGCTTCGGTGTTCACCGCCGATGAATCGATCGCCGCACAGCTGGTGTTGGGATTGGCGCCCTACCATGGGCGCATTGTGGTCGTAGACCGCAACTGCGCCCAGGAATCGACTGGACATGGCACGCCGCTGGCGCCGCTGGTGCATGGCGGTCCAGGCCGAGCTGGGGGTGGGGAAGAGATGGGCGGGATTCGTGGCGTGTTGCACTACATGCAGCGCACCGCAGTTCAAGGATCACCGCAGACGCTCACCGCGATCGGCGGACGGTTCGTGCGCGGCAGCCGCGTGCAAGATCCCGGCAGACATCCCTTCCGCATTCCCTTCAACCAACTGCACATCGGCGACACGCTCAATTCAGCTGAGCGTGAAGTAACTGTGGAGGACATCGAGAAATTTGCGGCGCTGTCGGGCGACAATTTCTACGCCCACATGGATGAAAAGGAGGCCGCGCGCAATCCGTTGTTCGGGGGGCGCGTCGCGCATGGCTATTTTCTCATTTCCGCCGCCGCAGGCCTGTTCGTCGACGCCGCTTATGGGCCGGTGCTCGGTAATTATGGACTCGATCAACTGCGTTTCGTGAAGCCGGTCAAACCCACGGATCGCATCAAAGTGCGCCTCACGTGCGCCGAGAAGAGCTTGCGCGCGGACAAGGGGTGGGGCGAGGTCGCATGGGACACCGAAATTACCAATCAAAACAACGAGACGGTGGCGTCCTATACCGTGCTGACCATGGTTAGCATTCACGCCGTCCCGGATTCAATCTAGCCGCATGGACGCCGATCGTTACCACGGCGAGTTCCCTAGCCTGCGCTTCGCGGCCCACGAAGGCGGCATATTGGAAATCGTCATGG